>NZ_JAQREZ010000041.1:0-39840 GCF_028598715.1 Pseudoalteromonas sp. GABNS16E | reverse complement strand
AATCACGTCAACTTCGCTTTATTGGATCTATGCGGCTACAGCTTTGCACCGCGATACGCGCAATTTAACAGCGTCATCAACGATCTGTTTGAGGTGACTGAAAATGAACAATGTAACACCATACTTGGGGTTTTGTGCGGGCACAAAGCCGGCAGGTACCTTATGAAAGCCCAGCCACGTCAACCCCAGGAAACCGACATAGAGCAGCAGCACCACAGCACTTCCGCGAACTGCGCGGCGCACGCCTCCGACATAAGCATTCGAGGCGCTGTCAAAGAAGCGGTTGAAGCGGCGGAAGAAGCCACCAAACAGGCCGTCGATGAGGCGCGTGACTCGATCGGGCTGGGCCGCGCCATGATGCGGCTTGAGCAGGATGGCGGCCAGCGCGGGCGACAGTGTGAGCGAATTGATCGCCGATAGGATGGTCGAGAACGCGATGGTCAGCGCGAACTGGCGATAGAACTCGCCTTGCAGCCCAGACAGGAACGCCGAGGGAATGAAGACCGCCGCCAGCACCGAGGTGATGGCCAGGATCGGGCCAGTAACCTCGTCCATGGCTTTGAGCGCTGCGTCCTTGGGCGACTCGCCAAGTGCCATGTGGCGCTCCACGTTTTCTACCACGACGATGGCGTCGTCCACAACAATGCCGATTGAGAGTACGAGGCCGAACAATGACAGTGTGTTCAACGAGAAGCCGAACATGTGCATTACGGCGAAGGTGCCGACCAGCGAGACCGGCACGGCGATCAGCGGGATGATCGACGCTCTCCAGGATTGCAGGAACAGCACCACCACGATCACCACCAGCAGAATCGCCTCTAGCAGCGTGACCGCTACAGACTGAAGCGAGGCCCGCACGAAGACCGTAGGATCGTAGGCGATCTTGTACTCGATGCCCTCTGGAAAGCTTGCTTGTAGACGATCCATCGTCGCGCGTACCGCGCTAGACACATCTAGTGCATTGGAGCCAGGCGTCATCAGGATCTGAATGCCAACCGTGTTGCCGCCATCAAGTTGGGCGCGCATGGTGTAGTTCTCCGCACCTAACTCCACACGTGCCACGTCGCGCAAGCGTGTAACCTGGCCGTGGGTGCCAGCCTTGATGACGATATCGCCGAATTGCTCTTCGGTGGTGAGACGCCCGAGTGCGTTGACGGTGACCTGAAAGGCAGACGAGGCGTTAGGCTGCTGACCGATAGAGCCGGCCGCAACCTGCACGTTCTGCTCCCGAATGGCGGCGACCACATCGCTAGCGGTCATGCCACGAGACGCAACCTTTTCGGGGTCGAGCCAGACCCGCATCGCGTACTCACCCTCACCACCAAGCAACACGTTGGCGATGCCCGGCAGGCGTGCCAGTTCGTCACGGACGTTGAGCATCGCGTAGTTGGACACATACAGCGGGTCGTAACGATCCCCTGGCGATAGCATGTTCACAACCATCAGGATGTCGGGCGCGGTCTTCTCAGTCACAACGCCGATGCGTTGGACCTCGGGTGGCAACCGGGGTAGCGCACGCGACACCCGGTTCTGCACCTGGATTTGCGCGATATCGGCGTTGATGTGTTGCTCGAAAGAGATGGTGAGCACCATCTTTCCGTCCGTGGACATCTGGGACTGCATGTACATCATGCCTTCCACGCCGTTGATGGCTTGCTCTAGCGGCGATGCCACGGTGTCGGCAATCACTTGCGGATTGGCGCCGGGATAGCTCGCCGTGACCTGTACCGTTGGGGGGGTAACCTGAGGGTACTCGCTCAGTGGCAACTGGAAGTAGCTGATCGCGCCCGCGATCAGCATCAGCACCGAAAGGACGATTGCGAAGATAGGGCGGTTGATGAAGAAACGGGGGAAATTCATTTGCGAGCCTCCGCTGAGCCAGCTGCGCTGTCAGCCTTGACCTGATCGGCCCCAGCCGCCCCAGCGGCCTTGGCAGACTCCGCAGGGACTGCCGGGGCACTAGCCGCAGTCTTAGTCGCGTCGGGAGCGCCGGCGGCCGGTGCTGCCGGCCCCTGCATGGGCACCATGCGCGGCGTGACAGTCATACCAGGTCGTACGAGGCCTTTGATTATGATTTTTTCGCCACCCTGCAGGCCACCGTTTATAACGCGCAGACCGTCGACTACGGGACCCAGCTCAATCGGACGATACTGAGCTTGGTTGTTTTCACCCACGACCAGAACATAGTTTCGGCCTTGATCGGTGCCAACCGCTTGGTCGTCGATGAGGACGGCCTGCCGAGAGCTTGCGGTGGAGAGCTTGGCCCTCGCAAACAGCCCAGGCGTCAGCCGTCCATCAGGGTTGGGGACGACCGCGCGAGCGCGGATCGTGCCGGTACTTCTATCAATCGCATTGCCGACGAAGTCGAGCACGCCCTTGTACGGAAAGTTTCTGTCAGTGCTCAAGCCTACTTGAACGGGCAACGAAGCATGAGTCCCTGAACCAGGTCTCGAGCGGCTCACCACATTGACGTAGGTTGCCTCATCGATGTCGAAATAGACGTGCACAGGATCGATGGACACGATCGTGGTAAGTAGCGTGGCTGCTCCTGCACCGCCGCCGCTGACCAGGTTGCCCTCGGTCACCAGCACTCGGTCCACGCGCCCGGCAATTGGTGCCGATACCCGCGCGTAGGACAGGTCGAGCTGCGCCGCTGCGACTGTGGCCTTTGCCGCCTGTACCTGCGCCTGACGCGCATTGCGTGCGGAGACTGCATCGTCATAGGTCTTCCGAGACAGGGCGCCAGTGGCAACAAGCCGCTCGGCACGATCAAAGTCGGCCTGAGCCTGACTGGACAGCACCTCAGCCTGCCGCAACTGCGCCGTGGCGGTGTCGAGCGCGACTTGGAAAGGCCGTGGGTCAATCTGGAACAACAATTGCCCCTTGCGTACCAGACTTCCCTCGGGCACGCTCACCGCGTCGACGGCCCCCCCCACACGCGAGCGCAACTCGACCACCTTCGGTGCGGCCAAAAAGCCGGTGAACTCAGTTGACGGCGTGATTGTGCGCGTGATGGCCTCAGCCACAGGCACCTGCGGTGCCATCGGTGCGCCAGCTGGTGGTGCTGCTGGTTTACTTTCATCCTTGCCATCTCGGGCAGCCACCGCTATCCCCCCGACGGCCGCGATGACGCTAGCTACCAAAATGATCCTGATTTTTTTATGCATGGAAGTTACTTTTTTATTACGGGGCTTCGGTCCATCCGAAGCGGTTCGCATATGTTTCTAAAGGCTAGCCCTTACAACCACGTCAAGGTCAAGCCTTTTTCGATGACCATGACGAGCATGGGACTGGACTACAAGCTCTGGAACCTTCCGGCCTCCCGGTGAACGCATGAGATGCAGTTACGGCCGAAAGGGACGCATCTGAGCCCATTATCCACGTCCGATCATCCCATCTATTTAAACTCGTTGTTCTAAAGGCATTCGTTTATCGCCTAACATCGATGTTTTCGGAGATCGATTTACAGATGAAGATATGGAAGGGCTTGGCGCCGCAACAACGGCAGTTCAAGCCCTCTGCAATACCTCAATGGGCATCCTGTACGGACACAGAGCTTTGATGACCTCCGTTCTGGCCATCGGCTGGCTCTTGGGCACCCTTAAAGCGGAGTAGGCGCAGCGCATTGAGCGTGACCAAAGCGGTGGCACCGGTGTCGGCCAGCACAGCAACCCAAAGGCCAGTGATACCCAGCACACTGGTGACTAGGAACAGGCCCTTGAGGCCAATGGCGAACACTACGTTCTGGTGGATGTTGGCCATCGTCGCGCGGGACAGCGCCACCAGGTGCGCAACGTCCGTGACGCGGCTCTTGAGCAGAGCAGCGTCTGCGGTCTCTAGGGCCACGTCGGTGCCGCCGCCCATGGCGATCCCTACATCGGCGGTCGCCAAGGCCGGCGCGTCGTTGATGCCGTCGCCGACCATCGCCACCTTCGCGTCGCGCTTCAAGTCGTTGACCAGGCGCAACTTGTCTTGCGGAAGCAACTCACTCTCCCACTCGATATCCAGCTTGCCGGCGATGGCCTGCGCAGTTCTCCGATTGTCACCGGTGAGCATGACCGAGCGCACACCCATCGCCTTGAGCTGGGCCACGCCTTCGCGGGCGTCACGGCGAGGTTCGTCACGCAAGGCCAACAGGCCCATGACATTCTTGCTTGCTTCGTCGAACAGAACCACCACCGTCTTGCCACCATCTTCCAGCTTGGCGATTTCCTGCTGGTGCGCGAGGGTCAGCGTGGCCATCTGCCCTGCATGGACGGGCGATCCCACGGCTAGCTTGCTGCCGTTCACGGTAGCGCGAACTGCCTTGCCCGGGATAGCGAATGCTTCGGTGGCTTGTGGAACCTCCACATCGAGGCTCTTGGCGTGGGCAACGATTGCCTTCGCCAACGGGTGATTCGATCCAGACTCGACGGCGGCGGCGAGCGCCAGTACCTGTTGCTGCTTGGATTGCCCGAAAGGCACGACTTCAGTGATGCGCGGCTTGCCCTCTGTCAGCGTGCCAGTCTTATCGAAGGCGACTGTGCGAACGCGACCAATGGTTTCCAAGGCGTTGCCACCTTTAATCAGCAAACCTCGGCGAGTAGCAACAGCCAGTCCCGAGGCAATGGCCGCCGGCGTTGACAAAACCAAGGCGCACGGGCACGCGATTAGCAGCAAAGCAAGACCACGGTACAGCCAAGTGCCCCAATCACCACCCATGGTAAGCGGGGGAACCACGACGATCAGCGCCGCGATGGCCATCACGGCCGGGGTGTAGTAACGGCTGAACTTTTCGATGAAGCGTGCCGTCGGCGCCTTGGAGGATTGAGCTTGCTCGACGAGCTGGATGATGCGCGAGATGGTGTTGTCCGATGCAGCCTTCTCAACCAGAACTTCAAGCACACCGTCGACGTTGATCGAGCCGGCAAATACGTCATCGCCACCGGCCTTTTGACGCGGCACGGACTCCCCTGTGATCGGAGATTCATCGAGACTGCTTTCGCCGCGGAAGATCTTGCCGTCAGCGGGCACTCGATCACCCGGGCGCACCAAAACCCGGTCGTTCACGCTCAGGGAGGCAGCGGGCACTTCGCGCTGCCCACCATTGGCGTCGAGCAAGACAGCAGTTTTAGGCACCAGAGAAGCCAGCGCTTTAATGCCGGCGCGGGCGCGGCCAGCGGCCACACTTTCAAGCAGCTCGCCGACCGCGAACAGGAACACCACAGCAGCGGCCTCCTCGGCCTCGCCAATCACGAGCGCGCCCAGCGAGGCGACAACCATCAGTGTTTCGATGGAGAACGGGGAGCCAGATATGGCCAGCGCGAAGGCTTTGCGCGCGAACGGGAGTACGCCAGCGATCACGGCAGCGGCGAAGATCCATTCGGCATAGCCGGGGATAAATTGAGCAACTGCATAGGCCGAGCCCATGAGAGCTGCTAGGCCCTGCACATGCTTACCCTTCTTCGTCTGCCACCAGCGTTGAGTGATAGCTGAGGGCACGCGGGCAGGCGCGGCAGGCGAGGATCCATCAAGGCGGCGCACGTCGGAGACGCCGAAACCCAGGCTTTTGATGGTCTTCTCGATGTCGCCAATATGTGTAGGACTTCCAGACGCGAGCGTCAGCTCAAGCGTTTCTGCCGTGAAGTTGATGCGGGCATCTGATACGCCCGCCATGCGAGCAAGAGCCGTTTCAATCTTGCCAACGCAGCTCGCGCAGTCCATGCCTTCCACGTGCATCGAAACGTTGGGTGGGTTACCAGGGGGCTCGCGGCGAGCGTGTGAGGTGTGATCATGTCCACTGCAGGAGCCGTGTTCATGCCCGCCGTTTGTCTTTTGCGTGTGGCCGTGCCCATGATCACCGCCGCAAGCGTGACCATCCTTGTGATCTTCGCTGTGGTCATGTGCATGGACCGATTGGCGCGATACGGCCGCAATCGAGAGCGACGACACTGGCAGTTCTTCCACACCGAACCCCAAAGTTTTGATTTTCTTAGCTACATCGCGAGCAGTGAAGCGGCTTTTCAGATTGCGAGTCAACGTCAGCGTTTCGCTAGAAAAATTGACTTGCACGTCCGTCAGCCCATCCATTCGGGAAAGGGCCTTCTCGATTTTGCCGACGCAGCTCGCGCAATCCATGCCCTCCACACGGAAGCTCAGCTGCTCCCTAGCCTTGTCCTGGTACTCCGTTATTTCCCTTGTCATATCTACCTCCAAGTTCTCTGAACACTTTGCAAGTTAGGTTCGCCGCACGCCGCACAAACCGCTTAAATAAAACAAACACATAAACATACATTCATGTGTTAATCATTAAAAAAGAAGGCTGTTGTCCTTCTGTTTACGATCGTCTGTGGTTGTGGCGTGCGGCGCACGTGCTTACAGTTTCGACACATTTTCAAAATGCAGATTGAATTTTAGCACACATATGAAGATATGTTCAATTGTTTAATTCATGAAGTTAGCATGGTTAATTTCTACGCTCACGATGGGGGGGAGTGAAAGCTGGCGTCGGCTGATGAGGCCCAGGGGATTGAGTGCGGTCAGATTCATACAACCGTCACCCAAACATCACGCATGGGCGAAGTCGCGCTTACTCAGGACTGGGATGGCGCATTACAGTTGCTGACGGGCTGGCACCTCTCTTGCACAATCGCGAAAATGCCCAGCAAAAAGTAGGCATCTTTGCGTTCGACGCAATTCGCAATCATTCCTCAGAGAAGTGACAGACCATGTCCTGAAACACTTGACTGATGTGCTCATCCGCGATGCAGTAGAAGATATGTTTCGCCTGACGTTATCCACGCACAAGTCGAGCTCCACGCAGGAGCCGCAGATGATGACTGACCAAGAATTGGGATAGATCGAGCGTTTCTGCGATGTCGCCCACCGCGACTGATCCGCGCATGCACTGCAGCAGGATCTTCAGGCGCGATTGATCTCCTAACAGGAGAAAAGTCTCAGCGAGAACAGCGACGTCACTATGAGAGAGCGCCAAGAGCTCTGGGGCCGAACGCTGAGCATTGGTGGCGCAATTCTGAGCATTGTCGCCATTGGCGTGTTTTCGAGAAGTCATGGATTTCTTGTCCCTGAGTTGCCAGCACTACGCTGGCTGCAGCATCAGTGTTGATGACCTGGGACGGAATGGTCGTGCTTATGACCCTTTTCATGGCTGTGGCTAGTGTCATGCTCATGTGGGGTGTGCCCTTGCGGCCCACCTGTCGGCTGCAAGCTGCAAAGGTTCTTTTCACCAGGAGAGTTCCATTCGATCCCGACCGTCGCGTGCTCGATGCCAAATTGCTCTCGAAGCACCACCTCTACGCACTTGACCACGGTGCGCGCTTCCTCAGCCACACTAGGGCGAACGTGCAGCGTGGCCATCGTGCGACCAGAGGTAAGCTGCCATACATGCACATGACTGACGGCCGCCAAGCCAGGCACCGCGCCCATCAGGCCTTGTTCCACCTGCTCCGGAGAAGCGTCCTCGGGCGCACCTTCGAGCAAAATGTGGATCGATTTCGCCAGGAGCTTCCAGGCGCTGCGCAGGATCAGGGCTGCCACCAGCACCGACAGGATGGGGTCAATTGGCGTCCAACCAATGAGATAGATGACCACTGCAGCGACGATGGCACCGACCGAGCCCAGCAGGTCGCCCATCACGTGCAGGATGGCCCCCTTCACGTTGACGTGCTCGGTCTCTCCGCGGGTCATGATCCACAACACCAGAACGTTTACCAGCAATCCAAGCACGGCAACGATCATCATCGGGCCGGCAAGGATGACGGGCGGAGCTTGCAGTCGCTCCCATGCTTCATAGGCGATCCATGCCACGATCACAAAGAGCGTCACAGCGTTCAGGAAGCCGGCGATGACCTCGAACCGAAGGTAGCCAAAGGTGCGCTTGCTGTCAGCCGGTCGGCGCCCGAACCGGAATGCCGCGTATGCCAGAGCCAGCGCTGCTGCATCGGTCAGCATGTGGCCCGCATCGGCCAGAAGGGCCAGCGAGCCCGACAGCACGCCGCCGACAGCCTCCACGATCATGAAGCCGAAGATCAGGAAGAAGGACAGCAAGACCTTGCGTTCGTTAGCGCCGGTCACTTTTGGAGTGTGGTCATGGTCGTGACCATGTTCATCGTGCGATTGGGACATCAGGGCCTCGCGCAGAAATTAGGTGGTTGACTGTACGTAAAATATAATACATGAACATATGTTTATGCAATGTATTTTTAGCAAACCATACTAAGGACTGCGAAAGATGAGTGGCGGCGATGCGGCTATTTAGTACGCCTATCCTCTTGGCCACACCCTGTGCAGGTCGTCCACAATCAGGTCGTGATGATGTTGGCCCAGATCCAAGTGCTGACGCAGATAGAGGATGACCCGCCGGAAGGTTCGGATGGTCGTGAGCCAGATCGGACGGGGCGCTGGCTGGCCAAAACCGCAGCGCGAGCACCACGCAGGAAAGCGCCTGAAAACATCTAGGAGATTTCAATCATGGACACGAACTTCGACGTCATCGTCATCGTCATCGTCATTGGCGCCGGGCCTGGTGGCGACATCGCAGCGATTCGCGCCGAGCAGTTAGGCATGAATGTCGCCTGCGTCGATGCCTGGAAAACCAAGGAAGGCAAGCCTACCCAAGACGGTACATGCAACAACATCGGGTGCATCCCGTCAAAGGCGCTGCTGCAGTCGTCCAAAAACTTAGACCAAGCCAAGCACCACTTCGGCGCGCTCGGCATCATGTCCACGGGCGAGCTACGCATGGACGTGGCTGTGATGCTGGAGCGCAAGAATCAGGTCGTGAAGTCGAGCAACGAAGGCAAACTCTATCTGTTCCGAAAAAACAAGGTGCAGTTCTTAAACGGTCTGGCGTTTATGACTCGGGCCGCCGTCGGCCTTGAACTGGATGGGCGCGGAGCCGTCGTGGTGAACGGCGAATGGCGCACCAGCGTGCCCAGTATCTGGGCCATCGCCGATGTGGTGCGCGGCCTGATGCTAGCGCACATGGCAGAGGAAGAAGGTGTCGCTGTGGTCGAGCGCAGAAGGTGTCGCTGTGGTCGAGCGCATTGCAGGCCATCGCGGTCATGTCGATTTCAACACGATCCCCAACGTCATCTACACCAGCCCGGAAATCGCCTGGGTAGGTCGCACCGAGCAGCAGCTCAAATACGCGGGCGCAGCATATCGTAGCTGTACATTTCCGTTCATGGCTAACGGTCGCGCGCGTGCATTGAGCGAGACAGCGGGTCTCGTCAAGGTGATCGCAAATCCTACGACAGACGAAATCCTCGGCGTACATGTAGTCGGCCCGCAGATCAGCGAACTTGTGGCTGAGGCGGTCATCGCGATGGCATTCAATAAGGCCTCACTTGCGGTCGATAAGCGCGCTGAACTTCTGATTGATCAGAATTGGACCCGCATTCATCTCATTGAGTGTAGCCGCGGGCGGTCATACGGCCCCAGCTTGTAATAGATCGCAATCCGCATCGCAACGAGCGCTTCGCCCGCGGCTAATCGTCGTTGTGCTCTTCGACGATGTGAGTGGACATGTCCAGCAGCACTTGGTTCACATGCTTGTCGTCCACCTCATAGAAAATTTGCTTGGCCTGGCGCACCCCCTTCACAAGGCGGGCTCCACGCAGCAGCCGCAGGTGGTGACTGACCAGCGACTGCGAAAGCTCGAGGGATTCCGCGATGTCCCCAACCGAGGAGGAACCCTTCATGCAGCACAGCATTATTCTCAACCGAGACGGGTCGCCCAGTAGGCGGAAGGTCTCGGCCAGGATCGTAACGTCATTCTGTGACAAAGAAGCCAGATCGTCGCTTGCACCGCGGGGCGCGTTAACTTGTTTGCGTAAAGTCATTTCTCAAAAATTCCAACTCTCGAACAGCTACTCATGCCGTTCAGAATTAACGAGGCTGCGATAATTTGATCGCACTCGCCGACAAAGATCAGGAGACAGCCTGCGAGCCAAGGCGCGCCGCGTCTATGCGCAGCGAAATCGTCCAAACCAGCAGCGCTCAAAATAGGGCTTAACCTTACAACATAGTAACCCTCAAGTACCCTGTATGTCTAATTTCAATTTTGAGAAGACACCTTGAGCATGCCATTAACAAGTGCTGGTCGTGCCACCGTAGCAGCGATCAGCCTGCCCATCGAGGGCATGACCTGCACGAGCTGCATCGTCCGAATCGAGTGCGCCCTGACCAAGGTGCCTGTCTCTTGATCACATCTCATTGATCAAGAGACTTGGCTAACAGGTAACCTTCAAGGATGGTTTGTGGTAAAACTATCCTTCCCATAACCGCTCCCTGCCGACTCGTCCCGTCCTTTTTGAATCAAACCAACCCACTAATTTTCCGAGACTTATACAAACCCAATAAACACTTGGAGTTCGCTTCGGTACTTTTTTCTTTTCGACTTTTGACCACAGCAGCTTCCAATCACTCACAAACTTACTTGTTAGCACTGATTAAATAAAGTTGACTTTAATCATATGAATTTTAATAAATTAAAAATCAGGCCGCATGCGACCTCATCCTGACGACAAAGGTCTAGCTTTCGAGCTAAACTGCGTATTCCCACCCATGGCGATCACCTAATAACATTGAAGGGAGTCGAAAGTTTAAGGGCAGCTTTCTATGTCCTGCAGATGGGAAGTATCCGCGAGGTAGAGAGCCTTCAGTATTGGGCAGTCGGGTTTTTCATTTCCCGCGCAGCAAGCAGAGAGTGTGGTAAGAATTGATGCCATACGTTGAAATTCTTCAATTTTTAAGGTTAAATCATTAATATGAGATTCAACTATACTTTTAACATCTGCACTCTGACGCGAATGATTTCCCCAAAGAGAAAGTAACTCTCCTGCCTGTGACAGAGAAAAACCGAGATCTCGACATCGACGTATAAAATGTAACTTATAAACATCGGCATCTTTGTAGATCCGATAACCAGCCTCTGTTCTGGAGACTGATGGTATTAGCCCAACCTCCTCATAGTAACGAATCATTTTCGCCGAAACTCCCGATAAGCGGGCTGCATCACCAATGTTCATCTTCACCTCCCAAATGATTTTTACTAATACTGTAGTTAGCTTTAAGTAACATAGTTTCGGGTAACATTTATTGAAGGAAATTTCCTAATCCATTGAACCAAGTAACCATTAACCTGTTCCCAAAAATCTCACCAGCCCCCACCTAACTTCAGGTTAAACCTTCCCCTAACCGGAAGGTCAAGAGAAGTCGATAGATTTTTTGTATGATATTAAAATCTTGATCGTTTAGATTTCCCACATGGTTTAATAATAAATAATTCTTAAAGTTCAAAAATAAATGCCGACTTAATTCATCTGACTCCACTGATCATCTAGTGTTCAAAAAATTATCTACCCATTGAACCATTGCTTTAACCAAATCATCATCATATGCGATGTGCTGACCATGGCGCTGTTCTGGCGAGGGCAGCCTCAAGGTGTCATCGTTCATACTGATAGTTGGACCATTGCAGTTTTGAGAGTCAAATTCATTTATTGAACGTCAACTACCTTGTCCGGTTCGCGTCAATTAACTTGTCCGGTTGACGATGTTTAATTGTCGTTAGCGATAGGCATCTCCTTTCTCATCATTGACGCCTTTTTACGGTAGCTTTCGCCACCTATCTCTAAAATAGTGGCGTGATGCACTAACCGATCAATCGCCGCCACCGTCATCATGTTGTCGTCGAAGATCTGATCCCACCCACTAAAAGGCTGATTTGAGGTGATAATCAAACTGCCCGTTTCATAGCGGTGCGCAATCAATTCAAACAATACCTGTGTTTCTTGGCTGCTTTTTTTGACGTAGCCAATATCATCAATGATGAGCACCGTATATTTGTCCATGCGAGCCAGCACGTCAGTCAATACCAACGCCGCTTTTGCTTGCTGAAGGCTTTGAGCAAGATGGGTAGCGCTAGTGAACTTTACTCGCACCCCTTGCGCCAACAAGGCATAGCCAATACCACAGGCAAGATGGGTTTTACCCACACCACTGGCACCAAACAACAACACGTTCTCGGCTTGATTAACCCACTGCTGTTGATCCGCCAGGGCAATAAGCTGATTTTTATTAATCCCCTCTACCACACTAAAATCAAATTGGCTCAACGGCTTACCCGGTGGCAGTTGTGCTTCGCGGGTATAGCGTTGTAAACGCTTGTGATGACGCTCACCCACTTCGTGTTCACACAAAGCCGCAAGGTAGGTTTGCGGTAACCATTGTTCATCCAGCGCCTTTTGTGCAAGGCCTTCCCAGTGCTGGGCGAAGCTACTTAACTTTAATTCCTTCAAGAGAATCGGGAGGGAGGCAAGATCAGCCATGTTGCACCTCCACACATAACAGCTGATCGTAATCAGCCAGCAGGTGCTGCTTTGCCGTAATGAGTGGAATCACGGCCGTGTCTGTACTAAAGCGCTTATTGCACTGTAAGTTGCTGGGTAATTCACCCCCCTCAATGCTTTTGAGTACGTAACGACCAAGGCTATCTTGGCACTGAGCTGTCGCGGCCAAGTGCAGCAGGCGCACGATGTAACGGCAGGCATCATGGGGATTCAGTGTGCCGTCAACATACTGCCAGATACGGTGGTAGTCCGGGGTGGGTAATAAGTCATCGCGCAGCTGCGAGTAACGGAAGGCCCCCGGCTTTTTAACCAAGGAGTCGATAACATGGCGATAATCGACACTGCGTCCGCGCTGGGTTGTGGTGGCATAAACACGCGGTAAGCTGAGTATCTGCTCATGCCCACTGAACAGATCCAAGCGCTCGTCATACAGCTGAACATACAGCCGCTCGCCGATAAAGCGAGACGGTACGGTATAGGTCACCCGTTTGAGGTCAAAGCTGCTACTGCTGCTAATCAGAACACTGTGCTCCGCATAATCATGAGTGCGCCGTTTTGGCAGTGTCTGCAATAACGGCCGCTCTTGTTCAAAGCGGGTGCGGCATTGCTGGTTAATCTTGGTGACAATACCATCCACGAAGGCTTGATAGGCCTCAAGGGACGTAAAATCAGTATCGCCTCGCAGCAGCAAGGCCTGAGTCATACGTCGCTTTAAATGCCCGTGTGCCGCTTCTATTGTACCGTTCTCATGGCTCTTGCCGGGGTTGTTACGACTGCCTTTGAGTTGATAGTGGTGGCATAAGGCGTCGTACCGAACGGTAAGCTGTTCCTTCTCGGCCAGATTGTTAAAGGCGGCACTCAAGCTGTCGGTGCGGTGTTCAAGGGGTGCGCCACCACTGCGCCATAAGGCATTCTGAAGCCCTGTAGACAAGGCGGTATAGCTTTCACCACCGCAAATGACTTTGGCGTACGTCCAGCCGCTAAAGGCAAGGCGATAGTGGTATAGCAAATGGCAAAATACCTGCCCAAGTATTGTAATCGTAACCCCTTTCAAGAGCGTGAAGTCCGATAAACCCAAACGCCCAGGCACTTTAGTTTGGCGGAACATGACTTCCTTTGCGGGGCCATGTTTGACCTTCCATGCTTTGACACGTCGCTGCAACGTGCGCAGTACGGTGTTGTCATACTGATTGGGGTAGTTGTCGTGAAGGTATTCAAACAACGTGAGCGGCAATAGTTCAGGGTTCGCTTCGAGTAGTGGTACCAGCACCGATGACCAGACCTCAGCAAGCGGGTCTTTGCGAGTGCGCCATTGACGCTTGGGGGTTGGTTCTGTGTTCAGTTCACCGCTGTCTATGCGGCGACCTGATCGCTCTGATAAACCAGACTTTGCCGAAGCGGCAAGCTGGGTTTGACCTTGTTTACGTTCATTCATATATAACCTGATTTGTTGATCTGTGATGGGTTTGCCCGACACGGTTATCTCCTAATGGAATCCGTGACGGACGGTATCAGATCAACCGGCCAACATAGTTGTCGCCGACCGGACAAGTTAATTGTCGTTCAATATTCATTAGAGATCCGATTGCATTTCGAGCTCTATCGAGTGATTTTGCTTCAATGAGTTCAGCAATAGTAAAGAGCACCATAATCATCGCAGCTTCTGGCCACTGTCTAGAATTAAGGCCCATAACTGCCATATACATCCCCTTATTTCTTTTTAATCAGTTTTTCCTCTACAGGACAATCCATTTGCATAATGCGGATTTCAGTTCGCCCCCCCCAGATTATTTAATCTTTGTAGGCGCAGCCGCGCAACAGTCTCCACTAAGGCCATGATCATCTTGATCATGCGATTTCTGGTCATGGTCATGGCCACAACCTTTGTAAGTAGGCTTATCATGATTTAGGTCTTTTTCAACATGCGAATGGTTGCAATCATTATGAACATACAAATGACCATTCGCCTTGTTCAATTCGCCTGATTTCTGAATCTTGCCTCCCACAACCAAGCTTAATTTTTAAATACAACTAGCAGCTTCCTTCCTACTAGAGTTTTACTTTTTTGCGGGACCACTTGCCCAATATGTTTACTATACTGACTACTGAAGACCCTAATCTAACTACAGAGTCAAGTTCAAACGAGGGATATATGAAAATTGGTGAGTTGGCGCGTAAAGCAGGCTGTCCGGTAGAAACGATTCGTTACTACTAGAAAGAAGGTCCACTGCAGGCACCTTTACGAGACATAGGAAATAATTATCGTCACTACGACAAAACCCGTCTTGAAAAACTACTATTCATCCGCCGCTGCCGTTCTCTCGATATGACCCATGAGGAAATTCGCGCTTTGCTGTTAGCAATCAATAATCAGGGTAAAGAATGTGGCCCGATAGATGCAATCATCAACGCCCACCTAATTCACATTCAGCATCGAATCAAAGAATTAGTAGCGTTAGAAGAGCAACGTAAGGAGCTGAATGCTTTTTGTAGCGCTGACCGCAGCATAGATAAATGTTGCATAGTCCAAAAATTGACAGCTGATGAAAGTGATAGCGATCTTTCCTTAACCGCACCAACCAACCATTTAGGGGGGCATTAGTGATGCCACGCGCTTGTTTAAAATGAAAAAAATGTGATGGTGTTAAAACTGCGTAGTCTTACACCATTATGGGCCAATTTAAAGTACTACATTTTGCCGCTCAGCTTATCTCCAGAGCGGCGCTGTACCGCTCCTCCTCGGTTTACGGTGCGGGCTTTGCCCGAAGCATTGGTTAATGTCCTAAGAATAGGACATTCTGACCGCTCATCCCCAGCACAACTCCGGATTAAAACTCGTAGTTTCTCAGTCATTTGACGTATACTTTCCATACGTCGTTCTAAGTCAGCAATGTTCTCCTGAGCCAGGCGTTTAACATCAATGCTCTGGCGAGATTTGTCATTCCATAACGTAAGCAAGCCTTCTATATCTTCCAGAGAGAACCCGAGATCTCGGGCACTACGAATAAAAACCAATCTATGAACATCATTGAGAGCATACTTACGATAACCTGACTCCGTACGCTCGGAGGCAGGGATTAATCCAATTTGCTCGTAATAACGAATCATCTTGGTGGATATTCCTGATTTACGCGATGCTTCTCCGATATTCATAAGCCCACCTTGTTAATGCTCAGCGTTAATGCTCAGCGTCCTCAACCAAAGGAGGCTGGAACCGACGCAGACGCAATGAGTTTCCCAGAACGAACACGCTTGATAGCGCCATCGCCCCTGCTGCAAAAATTGGAGAGAGCAGTATTCCATAAGCTGGGTATAGCAGTCCTGCAGCCACTGGAATCAATGCTGCATTGTAAGCAAATGCCCAAAAGAGATTTTGTCTGATGTTACCGATTGTTGCCTTAGACAATCCAATAGCATTAGGAACTCCCTGCAAGTTTCCTGACATTAAGACAACATCAGCTGACTCCACGGCTATATCTGTTCCTGTACCAATTGCAAGTCCAATATCTGCAACTGCAAGTGCCGGGGCATCGTTTATCCCATCGCCGACAAAAGCAACTTTACCGTAATTTTCTTGCAGTCGACGCACCGCTTCAACTTTGCCTTCAGGTAACACTTCCGCAACCACTTCATCAATATCTAATTGTTTAGCAATAGCCTGAGCTGTATTCGCATTGTCACCGGTAATCATGGCGACCTTGAGACCAAGCTGATGTAATGCCTTTATAGCTACTGGAGTACTTGATTTAATAGGGTCAGCTACAGCAATAATTGCAGCCAACCGACCATCTATAGCAACATAGAGAGGTGATTTCCCCTCATTCCCGAGGCGTTCAGAAATCCGGGAAAAATACGTTACCTCCAATGCTAACTCACGCATAAATCGATCAGCGCCTACTTCTACAAGGCTCCCTTCAACAGTCGCTCGTACTCCCATACCAGTGATTGAATCAAACTCAGTAAGCTCTGGCAGTAAAATGCCGTCTCCTTCTGCCGACTCAACAATAGCGCGAGCAATAGGGTGCTCAGAACGTGATTCAACTGCGGCAACTTTTGCTAATACCTCATTACGTTCAAAACCCTGAGCTAGTTCCAGATCTGTCATGACTGGACGACCTTCAGTCAGAGTTCCGGTTTTGTCTACAGCAACAACTTTGGCATCTTTGAGTAACTGTAGGGCTTCTCCCTTGCGGAATAAAATTCCCATTTCTGCACCACGACCTGTACCAACCATGATAGATGTCGGTGTCGCGAGTCCCATTGCACATGGACATGCAATGATTAGCACTGCCACAGCATTAACCAATGCGAAAGACAGGGCTGGTGATGGACCAAATACTAACCAAATCAGGAATGTAAAAAGTGCTGCCAACATCACAGCTGGAACAAACCACAATGTCACTCTGTCCACAACAGCTTGTATAGGTAACTTTGACCCCTGGGCCTGTTCTACCATCCGTATGATTTGTGACAGCATTGTCTGACCACCAACCGCAGTAGCACGCAACCTCAGTGCTCCTTTCTGGTTCACAGTCCCTCCGACAACTCCACTGCCAACGATTTTTTCCACTGGTATAGGCTCACCAGTTATCATCGATTCATCTATAAAACTGGTACCTTCACTTACCTCTCCATCGACCGGAATCCTTTCTCCCGGGCGAACTTCGATAATGTCTCCAAGCACAACGTCTTTGACAGGAATATCATTCATTACGCCATTACGGAGCACGTGCGCCTCCTTAGCCTGCAAGCCTACTAAGCGTTTGATAGCCTCAGACGTTCTCCCCTTAGCTCTCGCCTCCATAAATCGTCCCAAAAGAATGAGAGCGACAATCACTGCAGCAGCTTCGTAGTACACATTAACGGTACCCTCAGGCAAAAGGTATGGTACAAACGTAGCAACCACAGAATAACCAAAAGCAGCAATAGTCCCGACAGAGACCAGTGAATTCATGTCAGGAGCAAGCCGCGTAAGAGCAGGAATGCCTTTCATGTAGAATCGACGACCTGGAACCACTAAGACTAACAATGTCAATACAAACTGGACGTACCAGCTTTCCTGGATCCCAATGGTATTCATCACCCAGTGTTGCATTCTTGGAATCATGTGAGATCCCATTTCGAGAACAAATACCGGCAGAGCCAGTGCTGTTGCAATAACTAAATCTTTCTTTAATAAAGCCTTCTCTGCGTCCTTTCTTACTTCAGACTCATTACTGACCTGATTTTGGGTATCGATGACACGGGCTTCATAGCCAACTTTTTGAATAGCAGATATGAGATCGTCTATGCCAGCCACTCCGCGAATAGTTGCCCTCTCAGTTGCAAGGTTAACCGTTGCCGCCTTTACACCATCAACCGCTAAGAGTGCCTTTTCAACACGGCCAACACACGAAGCACATGTCATACCTTGCACTGAAAGTTCAACGGATGTTACAGGAACTTCATATCCTACCTTTTCAATTGCTTCGATTAACTTCAGTCGATCAACAGGAGCTTTAAGATGAATATCCGCCAGCTCAGTCGCAAGATTGACACTTGCGTTTACGACGCCTTCAACTTTGTTTAAAGCTGCTTCAACTCGTCCTACACAACTTGCACAGGTCATACCCTCAATAGGTAAGCTAACCCGGGCTTCAGCATTGCTGGAGAGCTGGTTTTTATGAATGCTCATGATGTATTTCTCATTGTTGGTTCAGATATTAAACAGTCTAGGGCTTACCATGATGGGAAGGTCAAGCGTATTATTTTTAACCTCATGAACACAACAAATGAAGCGCCATCATTCCTGATATTCATCCAGCTGTTTGGTAGTGTGTAACTCTAACTCAAAAGAAACGAGCGCCTAAATCTCAAAATATCAGGCTAGTAGCCTGTTTGAATGTGCTCCCTCAAGAAAAGCCCCGCTAACTGCCTTTTGCAGTGGCGGCGCTAGCATTCTTTTCGGTATTCATGGCCGCTGCTTGTAATCAAGCTAAGTGAATGGGAAACCTATTAACTGAAACGCCGTCATGGTAATCGGGGACGGGGTGGGATGACGCCCAAGCCGTCAGAAATCTGGCCGCTTGGGCGTTTTTTATTGTTATAAGGTGCCCAGTAAAACGGCGCTGATTGCTGGAATTGTTGTGCCAATGACTTCTTGAGTGCTAGCAACAACAGGTAAAGTTGCAGACATGACACTTTCAACGACTGTTGGTGTGTTGTAGAGACCCATACCGCCACCAATGCCCAAGGCAAAGGCCATCAAGCTTTGGCGAGCGATACCGCCCACAATACCCACCAGAACCATGGCTCCCGCTACGATCCGTCCCAAAGTACCTTGGGTCCAATCTTTTAGGGTATCCCACACATCGGTGAAAGCATCACCACCGGTGCCTGCAAATGAGGGCTCCGAAATCATTAACGCCATTAAACCAAGCGCACCAATGGTCATTAGGCGCTGAGTCTGAATGCTGCGAACTGCATTTGTCATTCGTTAGTTTCTCCGTAGATACTCAAGTTATCGCGCTTACCATCAGCTCCCGCTGAGGCTGAATCGCTTTGAGTCTGAAGTGGACGTAGCACTGGCGAAACCGTTCGAGGTGCTGACACCCCAATATCCCACCGGCGCGGTTCAATTTCGGTAAACACGTAGCTGGATAAATTCAGATCTCCACGGTCATCCTCCCAAGGCGCAATCCAAATCCGCATTACCCTTGAAGGAATGCGAATAGGTGCAGATTGCTGCGTCTCGGGTAATGCTGGATGGCTCAGCAGTCCTGTCTCTAAATCAGATTGTGAATACCCAGAGGGAGAACCAATTCGAGTCGCCACAGCATCAATCGTCTTGGGTGCAGCGCCATAACTGGTAAGCTCATAGACTTCACGAGCAGATAAACAGCGCACACCGTCAGGCATACCTGGGCATCCATATTCACTACTCCCAAGACCCAATGAACTACAGCCAGACAATAAGGTTGAGCCGACTGCCAATAAAAGTAATCCAGCTTTAGACCACTGTTTTGACTGGTGCTTTGGGTTGTTCTGCATTGATGTCGTCATGGTTAACTCTCCTCTGGATACACATCTTATTGTCTGAAACGGACTTCGATCGGTTAGCAACATGCAGGATTTTTTCATCTTCTTGCACCACCCCCTTGAGAAGTGGCCAACGACAACGAGGCACCACGAGTGACTATGACTTCAATTTTCCTTGCAGCGTCTACCTCTATGACTGGGAACATATTTTCAGCCATGTCCAAATAGAACTTGGCCACTCTATCCAATGCTTTACCTGTGCCTTTAATCGCAGCGCCTTGTAATGCTTCTTGGCTCATGACTTGCTGGTACAGCTGAGTATCACCGGCATTACCCGTCTGAATCGTCGGAACAGGATTTACATCAAATGCGCCAGCCAAGCCCTGAAGGAATCCGGTCATCATCGACTTGGCCACCAGCTGGCCTTGTTTCGACACCAATCGGCCACGAATGCCGGCTTTGCCGTCTTCACCTACAGCATAAGAATCCAGTCGTGTTTCAATGACGCCACCGTCTTCTCTCACACATGAAATGGTCTCGCCTCGCAAATAAGCACGCTCAGAGCTCAAATCACCGTAACCTGCGGCGATCAAGAAACACTCTTTGATATCCGCTCTAAATCGGTTGGGTAAAATGGCTTCCTTTTGAATCCTCAGCAATGCAGGAAAAGGTTCGCGTCTTGCGGACTCGTGAGTAGGTGCATCCAAACCTGTGATCAAAGTACCTGAGATGATGCTGCCCGCCGGTAAATACAAAGGCGGCGCTTCTTGCACAACAACCTCTGGTTCAGCAACCACTTCAGGCTCAATCATACGAATCGTGATTGGCGGCAATGGAACATCCCGTGCTCGTGAACCTTGGCCACTGGCTGGCTGCCGATAGAGCGGATCTGGCAGCGGCGCATTGGCAAAATAGTCGTCTGGGTTAGACGGCAGTGGCTTTTCGTCTTTAGGCAATTCCATGGCAGATAAAGGCACTTCAAAACGGCTATTTGTGCCTTCAACTGCTGCATCACCTCCAGCGCGAACATCATTAAGTTCCGCTCGAAGGCGAACCAACTCCGCATTGACCTCACTTGGTATAGAAGGCGAACCTGGGCTTAGCCGTCCTGAATCGACGTCACGACGCAAGCGCTCAACTTCACGACGTAACTGTTCATTGCGCTCACTGAGTAGTTTTACGTTCGCAGCCAAACTATCGACCCCAACATCACGAGTATTGGTATCCGTAAGAATGTGCCGGATCGTTTCCTGCCGGTTCCGACTGTTCGCGCCATCGTCAGGATTAGGTGAAAACACCATCACCATAAGGATGAGACCACCAGCAATACCTGCAACCGATAGGCCCCGCTTCATGTTCGGGCTCAATTGCTCCCATTGTGCTTTCATCGTTATTCACCTCCTACAAGAAGCGAAGGTCGCTGACTTTCCACCGCTTCTTCACGATGATTGCGAACAACCACATACAACTCAGTCTTTTCGCCCGGCAACAAGATATTGCGAGGCCAGTAGGCGCTTGCCACTATACCTGGTGCATTGCAGGCTATCTCACTGGCTTCTATCGGCTCATCGGCAAAGCTTTCAACCAGTCCTACATAGACGGTGAAGTAATGTCCCGTCACAATTTGCCCCTGTTTAAAACCAAACTTTAAGCCAGGCTGAAAACATTTCGGGCTTGTGTCAGTTTGGCCAGCTAAACGGATGTCATAGCCTTGTGGTAACTCATTTAGTGCAAGGCGTCTGAGTAAATCACGTAAGCTATCGACGTATGGCTGAGCCGTTTCCCAAGTGGCGGCTTTTCGGTTCACGACGCCCTTAATAGGCCACTGCTGACCATCAATAGCTAAGGTGATTTCACGCGGTGGAATACGACGAGGTACTAAGGTGACAGATAATGCGGGAGCTTCCTGACCAGGCGGAGTGATGTAAAGTGAAACCGGTGATTCTTTGTCCGTGGCTACATATACAACATTCCCCTTGATTTGCGTCTGAGCATCACTGGTTGTTCTCACCTGAGGCGATTCAAACGGCGTCACAATCCGATTCAGATGACCAAGTGCTACAGGGATCAGTTCATTAACCCCCGGTGTCATCAGTAGCATTGTTGGCGTATCCGCTGCAACCGAATTGCTTTGAACCGGTGGATTTGCAGTAGCAGACTGCTTCATCACACTGGCTGGTACAATCGGCAATTCCACGTCTGCATAAGAAGCTTGAGATAACAGGACGCCACTCAAGCTCATTGCGATTAAGCTTGGTATCATCCATCGACTAATTTTGGTTCGCATCATTCACCCTCCGGTTTTGCTCTTGGGTCAACTTTTCACGAACTCGCTTCGTTCTAGCTTGCCCCTCATACGTATCCATCCAACTGAGCTTTGGACGGTATTGCTCAATATCGATGTCAAACTCATAGGTGCGAGTTTGGCGCTGTTCATCTCCAGATGGTCCAGAGACCAAGGAATAACCGGTCACAAAGACATGGCCGGTTTCATACTCATACTCCACTTGTCTGGGTTGGAATTTGAGCGTGACTCGGTCTTCCCGGATTTGTCTTGCCTGAATCTCCAGTGCATCGACCACTTGCTGGTACACCGCTGGAGAAAGTAGCGGCTCAATAGCAACCCGGATAAAAGACACATTACCCGGCGTCACGTTGCCCATAAGCTCAGCCAGGTAGAGCCCCCAGGATTCCAAGTAAGGCTGAGTAGCCTGGTTTCGTGACACTTCAGCCGTTTCAGACAAGGTTGGCGGTTGAATGGCTACCACGGTATTGCGAGAAAATGCCGCTACCGCAAGCAGCAAGTTAGATAGCACCAGCACTGCAATCAGGAACCGTTGCCATCGGTTCTCTAATTGCGTGCCTTGCCATGATTTTAAAAACACGTCGAACTTCACGGCAGATAGCTCCTGATAAATGGGTTAGGGATCGTCTTGGCTTTGGTTGGCAACAGTCCGCCCCAGTAGATGGCGTGAAGAATAAAACCATCTGGGCGGCCATCACGAAAACGCCGATAGAGCTTGGTTGTTACCAACCCCAACAGGCATAAAACCAAGGCATTACCGGTAAAAATGCCGATCACTAGCCCCAACAGAATGGGAGCCATCTCATCGGCACTCCAAAGCAGGAAGTGCGGCGGGTCATCGATATAGGATGGAATATTTACAGGTTCCATAGTCACTCCTCGTTGTTTGAATTGAGAAGTGAAGGATGCCTCGGGATTGGCAGCTTCAGTGGTCAGCTAGATGCCGAATTCTTGAAGGTTTTGAGGGTTCTAATCAGACAATACTAACAATTGATCTTTTTGATGCGGTTGATATGATGGGGATATTGGTCGTGTCGAGACCAGCTGCCCACTTTAGCAAACCCGGACGGGACGACATGCATATCAAATTTATTTTTTGCTTAGGTTTTTTCTGCGACCTCGGCAGTGGGCACCGTATTCGCTAATAGGAGAAACTCAATGCAAATTACTAAAATCATTTCCTCTGCCTCGGTTGAACGTTTAAAGCAAAAAGCACGAAAGCTTAAACGTGAAAAATCCATTACACACACTGAAGCACTCGATGAAATTGCAGTATCTGCTGGTTTTAATCATTGGCATCAGGTTGTACAAGCTAATGACGTACTGAAACCATCAGAAGTGGCATTATCTTCTGGATGTGTCATGGCTTTTGATGTCAAAGATGGTATGGATGTCGATACCAGTGATGGGGTTTTAATTAAAGACCACTTATTGGAGATACTTACTGAAAAGCAGCTATTTGAAATTTATGCCAACTCCCCTGATGAGGACGACGAACAAAACAGGCCGCTAAAAGAAACGCTATCGGATTCAGAGCTTCATGAGTATTTTCGAGATGATTGCTCATTCATGTACTTTCGTCTTGCCGAGCCTCATGCAAACAAACCGTTAAAAGAAGTATTGGCTCTTATACGACAGTACTCTTTTTGGATGCCTCAATATATTTGGCTTCAAGGCCACCTTATTGATACTTACCATTTGCCTGCTGAAGACGAGAACGGCAATACCGTAGGCGTAAGGTTTTAGCTCTACAAGATGAGGCCTGATGGGCCTCATATCTTCTTCTGCAAGTGACTTAACGCCAACCCCGCCATCAATGCCAAACCGATGATCAGCGACGGTAACACCACCGGTGGAATAGCCAGTGGGGCGAACAATCCCATAAACAGCAAAATGACACCTGAGCCCAGGATAATCATGCTGTAGCGGTGAATGATAGGGCTCGAAAAATCAAATGTTGTCTTCTTAATCTTCCAGGTCATTAAGCCATCCCACAACGCCGGCAACATGAGAATAAGCGCAAAGGGCAACCAGACCATCAGCAACGCAAATCGAGTGAACACTTGGTACAGCACATCAAAAAATGCCTGAATACGGTCTTCTACCCACACAAACCAAAAGCCTCCCATGTTCTCCATCCCTTTAGAACGAAGTCGCTGTTCTTCAGTGGGGATTAGAAAATCACGCACAGATTGCTCCATCTGCGTATCCACAATCCATGACTGATACCAGCGATGGCTAGTTTGACCAATCCAATAGCTTGTTTGTGCGCCCAATTGGTTTTGGATCATCTGCTTCTCTTTACTGATGACCCGGCCAGTCCAATCACCGGGCACTAACACGCCAATGGCAATAATCTCCAGCATCAGTGCCAGACACAGCAGCCAAACGGACTTATGCTTGCTCATGCCAAACATCCTCTTCTACTCGCGCCAGCATGGCTGCAACGGTTGGCGTCATAATCCGAGCTTTAATCACTTGCTGAAGCCGCTTTGTCGATGTATGGTCACTGACATAACGCACATCAATACGTCCTTCAGCCAAATACGCCATCCGATTTGGACGATTACGAATCCAGGTGTGGAAATACACACCATCCACGGCGGCCCACTCGAAATGGTCAGGATCACGCAGGCGAATCCCCGTTAAAGCACTGGCGGCAGCCCAGGTCAGTGCCTCAATGAAATGCCAAAGGCGTACACTATCATCATCACAACTGACTTCTTCATAACTGCCCAAGCCATTACACAGACACAAATCAAAGATGGAATGGCCATCTAAAGTGAGCGCATCTGTTAAATAGTCCGCCAAACAGTGCACTGAGGCCAAAGCATGAGGCCAGTCGGTTTCAAGTAGTCTTAAGGTTTCCTTGAACTGGGGATTATGTTGCTGCCACTGAGCGAGCATTTCTTTACTGGTAAGTGTTGTCATTTTCAGACAGACAGAATGATGCATACAGACTCCTTATGCTGCCTGTGTAGAGCTGGTTAAAATAGGAATGCGGCCTTTGATCACGCGGCCACCTGAAAGCTTGGCGATGTACTCCAGGTTGGGAAGCTGGCCTAATAACTGCGGTGGAAACATATCGCCTTCTTCCTCCATCAAGCGTTCGCCATGATTGCCGGTAAACAACGCGGGGCTGTCCGAGTTGGACGACATACCTTGAGTTTGCATGATGTACTGCAACCGAGTCTTAGGCAGATTGTCGGTAATGTACTGCTGCGTTTCGGCATCCATCACCCGAAGGGCTATCAAGTTGTTGATGTTACCTAACACCTGGCGAGCCTTAGCTTCACTGCCTGTACGAGCTGCAAAGTCAGCAAAGGTCTGAGTAGCAATTACACAACGCATTTTTGCGCCACGGCCTTTGTTGAGCAGTTGAATGAAGGGATCGTTGACGACTTCAGCCGCCTCATCGATGAAGATATTTACGGGACGATTTTCAACACCATAGTTATAGCGATCACCGGCCACAGCAGTGAGATCGGACAAAAGCAACGAACCAATGGCGCTGCCAACCATGGCGTCAGTTAATGAATCCAAGCCGATATACGCCACTTGGGCATTGTTGATAATACGGCCAGAATCCGTAATTAACCGGCTGTCATCCACATCGTTTGCAATCGGTGATAACAGTGGCCCTAATTCACTTGATGTGAGCATATTGAGCACCGGCATCAGTGAGGCCACCATCTTGGGGTTCTAGGGATTTTCCCCTCTAAAAAGACATAATCCTCTGTAGACCACACCAATAAATGGCTGCGGAGGTGGTTTACTTTCAGCTTGGAGCCTAATCATCCACTATCGGCCTTGTTATTTCGCCAATATTGGGCAATTTCCCAGTATTAGTGAAGTTATACGTTCCGCTTAAGTTGATATTTTGCCACGCAACGGGCGAAACAGCACGAGTGATACCCGCTTTCTCTTCATCTCCTCTCGCTTCAAAGTGTCCCAGCAGATGACTCAGTATCGCGGAGTTGAAGTAGATGATCGCGTTGGCAAGCAATCTTGCACATTCATTCCAGATAGCGATTTCACTCTCGTTTTTGCCTCGGAACTGATCGCCATTCACCGACGCAATAGCCCGTCTCAGGAAGTGCCACGCTTCTCCCCGGTTAAGGGCACGCTGAACGTACTGCCGCAAACTGGCATTGTCTATGTAATCCAGTAAATATTGCGCTTTGACCAGTCGATTATACTCCGTCAGCGCCTGTAATGTCGGGTGCCCCGAAGGATAACCAGACAACTTTCTTACCAGCATTGCCTGTGTCGTTCGCTTTGTCTGAAGTGACAGAACAATGCGCCTAATATCCTGCCATCCCGTTTCGATGACATTCGTCCTGATGGGCTTTTTCAGGGCAAGGTTGGTGCCGCCGTGTTCATTTTCAGTTACGTCAAACAGATCATTGATGACACTACTGAACTGCGCGTATCGCGGTGCAAAACTGTAACCGCATAGATCCAGTAAGGCGAAGTTAACATGATTGACACCGTGTGTATCTGTCGAGAGTACGTCAGGTTTGATTTCACTGCTGTTGGATTGTAACAGGTCATAAATATAGTGTGATTCGTGCTCGTTGGAACCGATGATCCGAGCATTGAGGGCGCTGTGGTTGGCTACCAGTGTCATGGCCGTGATCCCTTTATTGGTGCCGAAATACTTAGAGGAGTACCGGGTTTTAAAGGTTTCCAGATGGGTTTCGAATTTCTGACCATCCGCACTGGCATGCAACTGGTCCTCCTGAATATGGTAGTGGCGGAAGATGGGTAGCGCTGCAACCGCATTATTGATCACATCGCTGGCATCATGCAGCGTTTCAGGCCGGATATAGTTGGCCTGCACCGTACTCAGGTGTTCATAGCTTCGATCGGAGATCTGCGCCATGCCATACACACCACGGTGAGTGGCGTTGGCAATCAGAATGACCAGTAAATCATCCTGATGAGTGAACCCTTGTTTTTGTATCGGAAGTACATGAGTCAGACATTTCATGAACCCGGTTTCGCGCTCTACATACCGCAGTACATCCGCGATATCGACCGGTTGCATTCGCTTAAAAAAGGGATTGTTGACCAGAGATGTAGCGCTTTTGGTCGGCAGACGCCAGCGGGTACCGGTACGATTTTTCATGATCACATTTCGATTGTCTCCCTCATCAATATGGAGAGCAACGTCTTTGAGCGCACTTTCCAGCCGGTGTTGTTGCTCCTGTAACAATAACTCTGCGGGCTGTTTTAGTCTGTCCAGTGTTGATGAGGCCAGCAAGGTATCCTGCGATGTCTGGGGGATCAGGTCGTCTTCCAGTGCGCGGTATTTGGTAACATTTGGCAAATAAATGCGTCCGTTCAGTCGCGAAGTCAACTGGCGGTAGAGCAGCCATTCGTAACGTTGCGGGTTAACGTTATCCTGTTTAACCAACCATGGGAGGTGCTTTTTCGGGATGAGCGACGTATCCATCGTCTTCAGTGGTCCACCGGATGCGATTTCCGTCTGAATCTGTTGAAGTTGGGCGACGACGGCTTCTGAGCCTTTACCGGCCTCACAATCAAGGCACAAGAACACCTGCCTTAACAGTTGCCTCAGGAGATTGCATTGTTCATCGTAATGTTGCCACTGGTACTCTTCCACGGTCCGTTTCTGTTTTTTCAGGTAAAGGCAGAGGGTCTGGATATCCCTGTCATTCATGACCTTCAATGCCTGTTGTCTGACTACTGAGAAGGGTTGATTATCATCAATGTTCTCATCCACAAACAGATGCAGTAACTCTGCCGCTTTTGTGACATTGTCCGCGGCTGACTGCCAGGACAGGAACACTGCTTGTTGTGCAAAGGTGTTGGCAGCTTCTTGTTGCTTGCGGATATGGTAAATGAACCCATCAGTTAACCGTTCCAGTGCCAGTTGTATCCGCTCTGTCAGGTGACATAGCAACCATAGATGCTGCTGTGCGCGTTTGAATCGTTTGAGTTTACTGCCGTAATAGTTGATGAGCTCACCGAAGTGTTGTCGATTTTTAAGAGACAGATTAAGCCCATCGATAACGCCATTGATTTGCGTGCGCCATGGCGCTAACTGATGATAAAGGGCAAGCTCTTTTTTAAGCTCAGGTACGGTCAGACTTTTTGCACCGCCTCTGAGCTGGTTCAGGCTTAGTCCGTCATCAATGGCTGTTATGCTGTCCAGAAAGACGTGAAGTTCAGGACTGGTGAGTTGATTAAGTTGGTGCGCCAGGTCTTTTCTGACCTGCTGCATTGTTCTGCTTATCAGTCTCTGGAGTACGGTATACCTGGGGATAGCAATGCTGTGACTGGCTAGGAATTCAATAGCAGTATCAAAGAGGTAACGCGGCTCCAGCCAGGCATTGCCCACCTGAACAAGGTGGTCGAAAAGAGAATTGAAGTGCTGACTTTCGTCCCATTTGTGATAACCAGCAAGGTCTAATACTTTTGCGTAGAGTCGATCTTTTTGTTTTTGTGAGGGAGTGAATGGTCTGAGCCCCTTGCCGCCAAGCAGCTCTTTACTGATGAACATTAAATCCTTAGAAACCTGCGAGTAAGCGATATCTAGGATGACGGGCTTTGATTTGAAGTATCCCAAAATCGCGACAAAGTAACATCTATGAGCTCTGAGACGAATTGACCGAAAAACTGCCAATTCCGCATCGTTCAGAGAAAAGTACAGACGTTGTTCTTCGATTGAAAAAATGGGTGGGGAATAAAGATCTGCCTGTTCTGCTCTCGTGAGAATAGTAATTTCGTTTTTGATGGCCATATCAGGGCTGTTCCGTATTAAATGTACGATATTTACCTAATTTGCCACACTTATAAGTAGTAACCCACCTCCGCAGCCATTTATTGGTGTGGTCTACAGAGGATTATGTCTTTTTAGAGGGGAAAATCCCTAGAACCCCATCTGTCATTGGTTCTTTCATCTCAAGCAATTGGGCGTGCTGTCCTTGCCGGTGAGGACGGCTCTTTTGACCCAGAAAAATTGCGTCCGCCAGTCTTTACTTTGATTGCCCTTGAGGAACCAGAGAACAGCCTCTCGCCTCACTATCTGGGGCGGATTGTCAGCGCTCTGAACTCCATGACGAGCAACGAGGATGCTCAGGCCCTAATCGCTACGCATGCTCCGTCAATGTTACGACGTGTCGATCCGGAACATATTCGATATCTTCGACTTACCGAAACCCGGCAATCAAGAATTACGAAAATCCAATTACCCGCTAAAACCGATGAAGCGCACAAGTTTGTACGCGAGGCTGTCCAGGCATTCCCTGAGATTTACTTCTCACGTTTGGTTGTGTTGGGTGAAGGGGATAGCGAAGAAATTGTACTACCGCGCCTTTTCCAAGCAAAGGGTGCGCCAGTTGATGAATCAGCGGTTACGATTGCTCCGCTTGGAGGTAGGCATGTCAATCATTTTTGGCGCCTGTTATCAGCACTGCAAATCCCATTTTTGACCCTTCTCGATTTAGATGTGGGCAGATATCAAGCGGGCTGGGGAAGAATAAAGTATGTAAATAACCAACTTGGCTTATATCAACCTGAAAAAGTTCTGCCAAATACTTTTTCTTTATCAGATTGGAATGATGACAAAGTACCTGTTCGTACCCACCACTTCTTTGAAAACGGCACTAAGAGTGTATTTGCAGAGCTGGAAATGCGTGGTGTGTTTTTCTCATTTCCAATGGATTTAGATTTTTCAATGCTCCTTGCTTTCCCAGATGCTTACGGTGTTCAGCAGGAAGTTCCGGATGACTCAACAATTAAAGCCGTGTTAGGCAAGAGCCATCATGACCCATCCCAATATAGCTATGACGAGTTAAATCTTTTCTCTACGTATCACAAGCTTTTTAAACTGGGCAGCAAGCCCGCTGCTCATATCGAAGCTCTCGCTCAACTAAGCGACGAGGATTTGCTGGCGAACATGCCTGAATCATTTGGACGACTCACTGATGCCGTGATCGCCAAGCTTGCGGAACTGCCCGAGTGATTGCTGTAGATGCATGGCTGCCTTCGGATGGGCTAACTCTTGAACCCAATGCACTGCGGGCTGCGAAGGAACAAGCGCGCTGTCTTGCACTGACGGCGGGGCCGGGCGCGGGCAAGACGGAAATGCTTGCACAAAGAGCTGACTTCCTCCTACGAACCGGAACCTGCCGTTATCCGAAGAGAATACTCGCTATCTCTTTCAAAGTTGACGCCAGCAAAAACTTGAAGGAGCGAATCCAGCAACGCTGTGGACAAGAATTGGCTTCCCGTTTTGATAGCTACACATTTCATGCGTTTGCAAAGCGTATTATTGATCGCTTCCGAGTAGTGCTTACTGGTAATGATGCTCTTGATCTGGATTATTCGATTGGCGAAAGAAAAGTCACAAAAAGGCAAATTACATTTCATGATCTTGTACCGCTAGCAATTCAAATTCTTAAGGCCTCCACTGTCGCAAGAAATGCCATACGCCAAACTTACAGCGATGTTTTCTTGGATGAATTCCAGGACTGCACGGATCAGCAGTATGAACTCGTGAAGGTAGCCTTCCAAGGTACGAGCATTCGTCTCACTGCTGTCGGTGATACCAAGCAGAAAATCATGGGATGGGCAGGTGCATTGGACGGAATTTTCCAAACGTTCGCTAGGGATTTTTCAGCGGTCCCATTAAACATGTACCGAAACTTTCGTTCAAAACCACGCCTGCTTCGGATGCAGAACGAGATAATTCGCGTGCTCGATCCGGCTTCCGTCATGCCAGATCACCAACTTGCTGGTGAAGAGGGAGAGGTCTTCGCGTGGCAATTCGAGAATGCCCAGGGTGAAGCTGAGTACTTGGCCGATTTGATTGCCGGGTGGATAAGAAATGAACAGGTTCCGTTATCCGAAATCGCCGTATTAGTGTCCAAACAACTAGATCTTTACGCCAATCACCTGATGGTGGCATTGGAAGTTAGGGGAATACCGTACCGGAATGAGCAGGAGATGCAGGATATTACTGTCGAACCTGCCGCAAGGCTCGTTGTTGACTATTTGTCCTGTCTCTATGGCCAGCGAGAGCCCAAAGCCTGGATTCGGCTGATGAATCAATTGATTCCCTTTGCCGATGACGAGGTGCAGTCTAGCGTCAGGCAAAATTTCCAAAGCTTCTTCAAGGAACAGCGAAAAATCATCGCCATGGCCGAGTTGTTGGATGAACCGTTTTCGGGATGGTGGGATTCTGTGTGTAGATTTTTGAAGAAAATAGGAATGGAGACTCTTGTTGCTCTCTCGCCTGACTATGAGTCACATGCCAGATTAGGTGAAGTTGTGGGAGATACCAAAGCGCGCATTGAAGAATTGCTTGAACTTACCCCCGACTTGCCTCAAGCCTTGACTCGTTTCTCTGATGATCAGGCTGTGCGTATTCTGACTATCCATAAGAGCAAAGGATTGGAGTTCGACTCAACGATAATTTTGGCCGTTGAGAACGAAATATTTTTTGGGGATCAAGATTCTAATCTGTGTGCTTTCTTTGTTGGTGTATCCCGTGCCAAGCGTCGGCTTGTTCTTACATACGCTAAACAACGCGACAGGCCCCTTAACTATGCTAAAAGATGGGATGTAATTCGAACTCCACAACAGGAATATCTTCAATATGCAGCACAGTTTATTACCGATTTAACGCACATTTAAAAAGTCATTAGCTAAACTACTCAGTTCAAAACTTGCAAAGCCATAAACCGTCCTCAAAAACGTTCTCTTTACTAAATATAATGCAACATCTAGCGCGATGTCAGCTCCAAAATATACTGGAGCTGACAAAGATTTTTTCTTCTAGTTATTCCCCGAAATTTCCTCCGTCGCCTCCTGACGCAGTTTCTGGGCATCCATTCCGTTTAGCCGTTCAAGGGCTCTGTCTGCGGCACTCTGACGATTTCCATCAACGTTTAGCGTACTTCCTGAGCCTGTGAGTCTTTCCAGATCCAGTGACGGTACTTCGGGTAGGTTGCCTGTTATCGATAAGATACCTATCCATTCATCCAGATTGACTTGGCTCCAATCCACCTGGTTTAACTGACTCGCGGTCAATCCTTCACAGTTTGGAGATTTCGCACTGCCCCAGCCAAGGCCCAATTGCGGACGCACTTGCTCTTGAATGATCCGTGAAAGCGGCGAAGTAAAGCAGCAATATGATTGCCGTTTCTCAACACAGGCACCTAAGAACTTAGACTTGCAGTAAGAGCCCACATAGTGGCAACTCTTCAATACCCGCTTAGCGTTCATCTCAAACTCACTCTGCTCACATTTCCAGATAAGCTGAATGAGGATCATGGTGACTGAGTAAATCATGTAGGCCGTCATAACCGTACTCAGAACCGCGCCCGCAGCGCCACCCAGCGCAAAGTTACCACCCGAAACGACACCATCGGCTCCAACTGCGCCACCAACGTTACTAAACAGTGCCGATTGCGCCCCCGAACCAAAGGTCGTACCTACCCATTCAGCCGTTTTGTTGGTCAACACCTGCATGAAGCCAGTCGCAGCTTGCTCCGCTCCCGCGCCAGCAGCCGTTGATGGCCCAGCCCCCATAAGAGAGTCCCAAGCAGACACAAAGGGCTCTTTGACCGCACTCCAAGTACTCGTGATTGGCTCCCTAAGCGTATTCCAGGAACCATAGATTGCCGACGACGGATTCATGGCCATGACTGCCGTATCAAGCTTGTTGACCGCCACAATCATTGTGATGTAATCCGATAACGACACGCCACTTGGCTTTTCACAGCAATCCACTATACCGCCAACGGCTTTTTTGCACTGGCCAGCATTACCTTTAAAGACCGTACACTCGACGTTATCTTGGCCATCAGCTCCCGTGCATGACATATCATTGGTCATAAACTGCGCCGCATTAAGCATCGCGGCGGCCTCTGCAAAGTTAGCCTGCTTGATTGACTCTGGCTCTAAACAATCTGTGCCCATACAGCGAACTGGCCCCTCACAGTTGTATTGAGTTTCCATTCGTGCATTTTGCACTTCAACGCTTTGTCCACAGTCATACACCAAACTTTGGATATAACAGAAGCCTTCATGACCAGCCCCGCCTTCAGTGCATTCGGTTCTGACATACTGGCAGGCCGGGTTTTGCTCCAGCGCGGCACACGTATTGGTGGTCGTGTTTTGTCCGTTATTGACGATGGTTTGTGTATTACCATTGGCATCTACCCAGCTATCTGAGCTGCCCATGTTGAATTCTGGATGAGCAGTCGAAGCATTGTAGGTCGCTTTTGCCCTCCAGCATGAGAGCCCCAGTCCATCAGAGCTGCCACGACTGGTTAAATGAGCAGGAGACGAAACAACCGTCGGATAAAGGCTTCCAAGATTGGCCAACTCGCCACTACCAACTGTTAACCCGTCGATTCGTTTTATGCCCGTATCCAAACACTGCCACTGCACCGCAGTGAACTGATCCGTTTGCATCAAGCATTGGTCTATGCCCGGATCACTTGATTGATGAACAACGTCTTGCTCTAAGTATTTGCCAGAGAAGGTCAAGGAAGCACTCAGTTTCGCAGGAGCCAAACACTTCTGAACTTCTCGGCTGCAAGTATCGAAATCGACTTTGTTCCAGCCGGACTCACATCTGGAACGCGTGACTTCCTGCGGTTCATGCCACGAAATAATCGACCCATTAACGACCTTGCACAATGAGCCAACCAAGGTTCCTTTTGGACAGGTCATTTCAGGGTATTTAATGGACGGTTTCGTCTCTGTGACCGTCTCCTTGTTGCCCGTCAATGAGAGTGTCGTTTTCCAGCCATTTGCCTTGGACGGCGACTCGGTGATTTTTATCTCAGTATTTTGATTATCAAACACTCTCAGCGTCGCGTTTCCAGTTTGCATGGTACTGCTGTGCTGTGGAACAAAGCTGAGCGTTTCAGAGCTAAAGCAACCGCGCTCAATGGACCAGCTTTGTTGATGGGTTTCAGCGGATACACGTCGTTCTAACTGACACTGAGTAAGCGTGCTGATCTTCTCGCACACCTGGTAATCCGGTACATGCTTGGTTTCAGTAAATGGCGTAATCGTCTGAGTAGGCTCACATGCCTCAAAACTACTCGGCATAAGATTGGATACCACGCACTTTGGATCGCTGGTTTGCAATCCACAGTCATAGGTATCGGTAAAACGAATGCATTCACCTTTATCATTGGTTTCGGCACATTCTGACGACATGAATCCACAGGAAGGATTCGCTTCAAGCACTTGGCAGGCCTGATTTTCAATCCCCTTATAGCTTTCATCATCCACACTGACTTGTACACGCCGACACAAAGGCGATATGCCAGCCACAGGGCTTGGAGCAAAGTAGGATTCACAAACTGAAACACCATTGACCACCGTACATCCGTTGGTTGAAGACGGCTGATCCGTGCATTGAATGCTGTAGTCTGAAAACTTAGTCGGGATATCCGCTGCTTGTTCGATACAGGATTGTGGCGACCAACTATCATTCATCACCACCTTGGTTGGATCAAAGCGCACCTTGATACGTGCATACCCCTCACCACTACCCGTTACCGATACGCGAATTTTTACTGGCACTTCTAAACCGGGCTCTACCGCTTTTAGCTTAGAGGTTAAGTCAGTATTAGGATTGCGCTCCCAACTTGTACTGAGCTCGCAGCGGCCAGCCGTTTCTGGTGGAAAGTTATTGTTCGGCCCAGACCAGACTTTCTGATCACCAAGCCACACTTGCATGTAGTCATCCCATTTGGCGTATTCAAGAACGGCTGAGGTAATCGCATCGGGGTTCACGACTTTGAGTGTGATGGCCTGTTCAAACACTTTACAACGGCCACTCCAGTAGTTGTCGCCAATTCGTCCAATCCAAACTTCAAGACATCCCTCACCACAAGAGCGAAGGTTCATTGGTCCTGAAACATGCTCAATAATGCCTGCCGTGTAATCGTGAGTAATCGTGCAGCTGTTAACCGCTGTATTGAGCCTGTCACATTGCTGGTAGTTTGGGCTGCCTTCACCTTGAGACTCACAGCCGGGGAAGCTTTGCGTTAATAGATTTGGGTCAGTTTGAACCGCATCAGTTAATGCCCAAAGCGGATCATTGACCATATCTGGCCGAGACCTGTCTTTGATTTCCTGTAGCGAACGAAATGCTTCACCCGTAGCGCCACTTTCGGATGCCATGCTCTCTTGGCGCTGTGTCCCCAATTGATTCATGCTGGCATCAGAGCCATAAACGCCCGTTAAGACATCCAATGAGCCCTGATCCATACCAGGGAAAAGCTCTTGCAAGTTAATGGACTCATTACCACTGCCATTCGGCACCGACAATGTATTGCCATTGAGTGCGGGCATCGTCCAGTTTTGCAGCAATTGCTTACCTTCTTGTTGTCCGCTTAAGCCGGATTGGCGCTGCACATCAGCGGCCACACCATGTAAGGGCAGGCACGCCATAGTGATTGATAAAATACCCGCTAAAACTCGGGTAAAAAGTGTTGGTTTCATGGTTAACCTCCCGAGTTACAGCAGTCTTGCCAGCGCCACAAAATGTAGAGCGCATCTTCACCGGCACCGGGGATCGTTCGCCACTCTCCCCATTTCATGGTGCTTTCACCGATGACATGCGCACTTTCAGTTTCCGGTACAGGGAAGAACATACTCATCTTGTATTGGGATTTCGGCAGCATGGGTTCGATAACAGGTCGGCATAGCGCACTGCTCCCCATTGTTCGTCTTGCAAGACCACGCCTGTGTTGAGCCGCGATTGCACGCGCCGCTAAATGGCTGGTGTTTTCTGCTAATGAACCAAAGGCTAAGGTGTGGCCAGATAACGGATAGAGATGGCCCCAACTGCCAGCACACCAAAACAACTGATCGATGGGTTTACCAAGCGTTGATGAAGCAGCGTCAGCGGTACAAGCAGAGATAGCCAATGGATTAGCAACAGCAGCAGCTTCAGGCTGAGTAAAAAAGGCCAGTTCATCGTTCAGCCATGTTGGGTCCAATTCCGACAAATACATCAAGTCAAAATCCATGTAACCATCGGCATTGCAATTGCCATCCATGAACAAATCGAGCATGACCAAAAGCGGAAAGGCGTAATAATGGTAATGATAGAAAGCAAGATCACCGGTATCGTATTCACCTTCACCATGACCACCTTGCAATCGCCTATCACCTAACGGTAAGCGAATCCCTCCCAGTGAAGGCGAACAACCCGGCGTTCTGACCAGTTCAATCAGACGCGCTGGCTCCCACATGCTGGTAACAATACCTGGCCTTGGCACACCTAAGTTGTCTTCACATAAGCAAAACGACTTGTTTGATGCGCCGCTTGGGACACTGCCAGAGCCAAGTGGAAGACCTGCAACCCGGATAGGAAAAATGCATGACCAGCAAACATCCGTCAGCAACTTACCGGACAATAAACCCGCGTCTGGGCAGGTCAGTTCGGCTTTAGCAGAAATAGATGCGCCCAGGACAAACATGACAACGAGAGTCCGCAACAGACGATACGTATTATTGAGCTTTTTCATGAACAAGCTCCTTTGCTGGAATTTCTTCTATTTCAAACGCGAGCCCCTTTGCTTGAACAAACGATGGGGTGACTTGCAGATCAAAGCGCTGCTTTAGCGAGGCATTGAGAAGGTAAACCGGACTGTCCAATGTCTTTTCGAGCGCATTGAGGCTATTCCAACCTTGAGTACGGTCGAGCTGCGTGGTGATAAGCGTAATGCGGCGCAGTGTCCTATCTTGCGTCTCAAGCCAATGCGCAACTGCGTCCACTTCTTCAGCGTTCGACGCATTAAACACCACAAGCTGCTGAGTAAACGGCAAGGCTTTTAGCGGGTTAATACGCGTTCCTGCTGGGATCAATGTTCGGCCATTGGCATCCAATAGTGGCCGCTTCATGACGATGGTTGGATCAACCATTCTTATCCGATACTGCGTGGCTTTGGGTAAGTCAGTGAAAGTTTGGCGAGACCAGAAACGCTCAATGGCTTTTTTCTTTAATGCGCCCAGGTCAATCGACTGTAAACGCTGCATCGCCACTTGCATCAAATCCGGTTCTAAAATGGAATGAATAGGACCGCGTTGACCCAATGAACCGGTATTGCCTGTTTCAATTTGACGCTGCAACCAGTCGTTGCTGTAAACCCCTAGTGCACTTGCAGTCACCTTGTCATCTTCTATGCGGAAAATGGCAGGCACGCTAGTCACCCGCCAGTGCACAAAGGCTTTCGGATCGATTCGAACCTGAGGAACAGGATCAAGCCCCGTCATCAGCGTATGCCAATCACGGATAGCCGCCCCCAAGGTCTTTCCTTCAGGAATTCCCCGAAACAACACAATAGCGCCGGTAGCACTGGCCTCTTTAAATAGCTGCTTCAGTGACGAATCTCCCAGTGAAGACGACGCAAAAATCAACCATTCATCGTTGTGTTTGAGCGACGCAGGTTGTTCAATCGGTGCAAAAGGCTCAATAAATTCAGATGAACCATCCACAGCACTTTGTAAAATGCTGCGGCTCATTTCGACGATCTTTTTGTCTTCGTCAGACAACGGAAAAGGCTCTTGTGCCCAGGACACTTGAACCCAAGCCAATGGCGCAACCAACAAAAATAAGAGACATAGTCTTTGCATCATCTACCTCCTACCAAAGCGGCCAAGCGCGACCGACAATCTGCTCGCGCTTAACGGCGTTCCAATAGCGGGAGTCGAAACTCGTTGCAGCCTCGCCGGAAAACCAATACTCGTTTTCTTGCAGCGTCAATGAGCGGCTAAATTCTGTTTCAGCCACACCAAGACGCTGGGCTAATGCCATGCCGGTAGAGACTTCAGCACCATTCACCAGTACATGCTCAGGCGTCACCTTGACTTCATCCCCTGGCATCCCTGTTAGGCGTTTCAGCATCCGAGTACCGTCGTTATATAACGGAGCAAGTCCTTTTGAGTGGAAGGCATACAAACCATCCTTAACGGGCTCTTTATTCCATAGGTCAATCAGATACACCGTGGTATCAGGCAGGCAGCGCTCTTGCTGGGTATCAATACCTATTCGGTAGCGCATCATGGCGTAGGTGCCTACCAAGGCCATGATTAACGCAAGAACAGTCAACCGGATGAGGTATGGCCGCCAAGGCATTCTTTTACGGAGTATCTGCATGAGACACCTCCTTTGAGCCTACTGGCACAAATACGGAATCATCAGCACCCACCACCGCTTGGGCATCCAGCACGATAAAACCGGCTGTTTTTAACTTTTCAATTTGCTGATTGGTCTGAAGCAACCTGGATTCGATGTCTTGTTCGCTGGCATTGGGGCCCAGTGACAACACCGCCTCCCCAAAATCTACGACTGCAATGGGCGTACTTAACGCCAACTGGCTGTGGATGGGTTCGAGTGTTTTCATTAAGAGCCAGCTGGTCATTAAACCGCTGCCTGCAATAGACAAAGTAATAGAGGCCATAAATGGCCAAAGCGTGGTCTTATTCATAGCCTCGCTCCTTCAACAACTGAGAGATGGCATCAGCAACAGAAAGGCCTTTGCGCGTTAACTGTTTAATCGCGTTTACATCTTCTGCACGGGACGAGTACAACAGCTTGTGAAACGGATCGACAATGAGGCGGCCAATCCCGGTGCCCATTTCGGTAATAAAGAAAATCTCGGAATAGACACCCGTGACGGTATGAACCGTTTTCAGGTATTCATAGCCGCCTTCACCTAGTGGCAAGCGGCCTTCTTTTTTGAGCGCGTTGATGGTTTCAGCTTTTTGGCCAAGCAGGTACATATTGGCCGAGTTTTCAGCGATGGCTTTACCTGTTGGGCTGTCATACAAATCGTTGACCGACTGCGTTACCGTTACAGCACTGCCGCCATATTTTCGAAATCGACGGTAACCCGTCTCAATGAACTTACCGACATCACCTTGAGTCAGCAGATCCCAAGCTTCATCAATGAACACAATCTTGCGACGATCCCGCTCACCTAAGTACATCTCTTGTTGGATTTGGTAGATAAGCTGAAGCAACACTACTTGTTGTAGATGCTTACGCCCCTTAAGCTCTTCTAACTCCAGAACGGTGAAACGGTTTTTGAAGCGAATATTGTTGTGGCCATTAAAGAATCGGCCATATTCGCCCTGTGTCGTAAACGGATAGAGCTGCTCACCCACGTCTTGCACACGTCGGTCTTCATGATTTTTTAAAGCCTCTGCCACATCATCAACCAACATGGCACGACCTTTTTTCTCCCACAGTTCACGGGTCTGACGCTTTAGGTTTGCCATCTGAAAATCGGTTAATGACTGCGTAGGTGCGGCCATTGCGGCCAATAACCCAACCAACACATCCGCTTCTTCGTCATAGTCCTCAACGATTTCAAACGGATTTAAGCAAATGCCACTGTCTCGCCCGAACTGTAAGAACTCACCGTCATAGACTTCACACAGCTTTTCATAAGAGCGGCCAACATCAATCACCCAGCATTGCCCGCCTTCTGATAGGTAGGAGGAGATGATTTCGTTCACCAGGAATGACTTACCCGATCCCGATTGCGCCGCGATGCAACAATTGTAATTACTGCCCGAGTCATAAAGGGACACACTCATGATCTGGCCATTACGGGAAACAAAGTTAATCACCGGCGTGCCAGTGCCTTTCCAATCCGCAAACAAAGGCAACAGAGGGATCACATGCCGTGTCGCCATGGTCTTGAATCGAAACAAGTCGTTCATCGCCTGGCGGTCGGCACCAAATGGCAGGGCATTCAGAAAAATGGGCAAACAGAAGTACTTGTCTTCCATCAGCTCAAATCCGAGTTCTTTGAAATAGGTTCGAGCATTTGAAACAGAACTGATGGACGCTTCTTCCGTTGGGGAAAACAGCGTCAAAGTCATATTTGCCCGAATAGGACGATCACCTTCTTGCAAAGCTTCAAAAAGAACATCAAATCTCTTTTTCTTGGCTGCAAGCACCGGCACAAACTTGAGCATCGGGCCATAGGCCTGATTGACCGCCCACTGACGCTTCGTCTCTAAACGGGGTTCTAGGGATTTTCCCCTCTAAAGTAACATAGAATGCTACAGGCTTTGTATTATATAGCCTCCAGCTGTGGGTTACTTTCGTTTCCAAGCTTAATCATCCACGATTGGCTTCGTAATTTCACT
>NZ_JAQREZ010000040.1:0-40825 GCF_028598715.1 Pseudoalteromonas sp. GABNS16E | reverse complement strand
AAATGCGGTGTCTAAAGCTGTTTTAATATTCATAAAAAAATCCGATGGCAAATGCTCATCGGATTCTTACATCTATAGAAGATCGGTCAACTGATCATTAAAATATTTCTTAACTGATCGGCATTAGCTATATAGCCCTTTTTTTTTATGCCTAAAAATTACTTTTCAGGAGGTCGATAACCTTCAATTTCTACGTCTTTGTCTTCAAACAAAAAGCCAACCATTTGCTCTTCTAAAAACGTACGGTGCTCTGGGTCCATCATATTTAAATGCTTTTCGTTAATTAGCATTGTTTGCTTATGCTGCCACTGGCCCCATGCTTCTTTAGAAATATTATTAAAAATTTTCTCGCCTAGTTCACCAGGGTATAACTGAAATCCAAGCCCTTCGGCTTCTTTTTGTAACTTTTGACAAAATACTGTACGTGCCATAATTGACTCTCTTAAGCGCTAAATGCTAATAGTTTAACCTATTGGGCTCATTTGTTTAACCAACTTTTTAGTCGGTGCGGCTAAACCCACCTCTATAGATTGATCGAGTGGGTACCACACAAGTTGTTTGTCGTTTACTACATCCGGTACGTTATTAATATTAAGCACATGTGGATTTATTGTCAGCTCAAAATGCGAAAACACATGAGTAAAAGGCGCTAACTCTTCCAGCTCGGTTTTTAAGCCTTGCTGATTTAAAAATAACACCATTTCGCTGTATTCGTTAAACTCAAAAAAGCCAAACAGACCGCCCCAAATACCGCTACTTGGGCGTTTTTCCATTAAAACTTTCTCGTTATGTTGAATAATTAATTGATGACAACTCTTTTTAGGAACTGCTTTTTTAGGTTTAGAATGAGGAAACTCTTTTACTTTACCGGCATTAAACGCACCGCAATCGCTATTAAGTGGGCATGCTTGGCAATCAAAGCGACTGCGGGAGCAAAGGCTGGCGCCCAAGTCCATCATGGCTTGGTTAAACTCAGTCACATTGTTTTTAGGGGTTAACTGGGTAGACAAATGCCAAAGTTGGTTTTCTACTTTTTTTACCCCATACCACCCTTCAACCATAAAATAACGGGCAAGCACTCGCTTAACATTACCATCTAAAATAGGGTGGTGCTGGCCAAGCGACAGCGATAATACCGCACCTGCGGTAGAGCGCCCTATTCCGGGTAAATCCATGACTTCTTCAAGTGTAGTTGGAAATTTACCTTGGTATTTATCTCGCACTATTTTGGCCGTTTTATGTAAGTTACGTGCCCGTGCGTAGTAACCTAAGCCAGTCCAATGATGCAGCACTAAGTCTTCATCTGCATTTGCTAAAGCTATGATATCAGGGAAGCTTGCCATAAACTTTTCAAAGTATGGAATAACCGTAACAACTTGCGTTTGCTGTAACATTACTTCTGACACCCACACTTTATAAGGTGTTTTACCTAGTTGCCAAGGCAATGTTTTACGCCCATGAAGGTGATACCACTGAACCACTTGGTTAGCAAATTTGTCTGACTGCTGTTTATTTAAATCCAACATATACTACTTTTACTCATGCTCAATAGCGGCTCAGTCTATTGCAGTTAATAAAAAGATCAAGCTATGAAGGCGCTATAACACGCAAATACTTGTGATTAGCTGCGTGGTCAGGGATAATACGCAACCATTTTTAAACACATTGTTTTTGTCAGGCCAATAATATGAGTGAATCAAGTAACAACAACCTTGAGCAAGCTAAGCAAGAAGGTAAGTATATCCGCACAATTCGCAGTTTTGTAAAACGCGAAGGCCGCTTAACTAAAGGCCAAGCTGCCGCAATTGAAAAATGCTGGCCAACTATGGGGCTTGAGCACAAAAACGGCCTACTCGACTTAGCCCAAGTATTTGGCAATAACAATGATGTAGTATTAGAAATTGGTTTTGGTATGGGCAAGTCATTAGTTGAAATGGCAAAAAATGCACCGCACCTAAACTTTATTGGTATTGAAGTACATCGCCCAGGCGTTGGCGCATGTTTAATGGATGCAGATGAAGCCGGTGTTACTAATTTACGTGTATTTGAACACGATGCGGTAGAAGTACTCGCTGACTGCCTTGCAGATGAAAGCTTAACAACGCTGCAGTTATTCTTCCCTGATCCATGGCATAAAAAGCGTCATCATAAACGCCGTATAGTGCAAACAGAATTTGCTGAAAAACTGCGTACAAAATTAAAAATTGGCGGTGTTTTTCATATGGCTACTGACTGGGAAAACTACGCCGAGCACATGCTAGAAGTTATGCAAGCAGCGCCTGGCTATAAAAATCAGTCATCTACCAACGACTACGTACCTCGCCCTGATTCGCGCCCACTAACTAAGTTTGAACAGCGCGGCCACCGTTTAGGTCACGGCGTATGGGACTTGATGTTTGAGCGCACAAAATAATTACACTAATTTACTAATCAATAATTTGTAAGGCAAAGCCATTTATGAGCGTATTAACCAACCCAAGTTTACTGTTACTTCGTAATAGCGAAGAACTAGTGGGAAAATCTATCTTGGTGGTCAACTTTGTTCAAGATGGCTTTTTAGCAGAGCTAAAGCAGCTAAATCCTCAAAGTGCCATCACCGCATTTAGTTATAACCATGCTAATGGGGAATTTGCTAAAAAAATAAATGGCATAAACGTGTGTGTTAACCATGAAATGGCCGCCAACGATTATGATTTAGTCATTCTTTACTACCCAAAATCAAAGCCTGAAGTATTAATGGCACTTGATAATATTCGCGCCGTTATTAACGAAAAAGCACAGCTACTTGTGGTAGGCGAAAATAAAAGTGGCGTTAAATCGATAGAAAAACAGCTCGCGGGCAAAGCGCAGTACAGTAATAAAATTGACTCTGCTAAACATTGTATTTTGTTCTCATTTGAGCAACTAGAGAACAATCCAACCTTTGAGATTAGCCGCTACCATAAAGCGTTTAGAGTAAATGTAGCCGGAGTAGAGTTTGATGCTATCAGTGTTCCGGGTGTATTTAACCACGGCGCTTTAGATGCAGGCACAAAAATGTTGCTAGAAAATGCCCCGACCACTAAACAAGGTAATGTACTAGATTTTGGCTGTGGTGCGGGCTTAATAGCCACTTTTTTAGGTATTAAAAACCCAGCACTGACTTTTACTTGCAGCGATGTCAGCGCACTTGCAACTTATGCTACTGAGCAAACATTAAAGCTTAATAATATTAAAGGCGGCACTATTTTAAGTGATGGCTTAAAAAATATTAGCGGCAAGTTTGATTTAATAGTTAGTAACCCGCCTTTTCATACTGGCATAGCGACCGACTACACAATTGCAGAAGCATTTTTATCAAATGCTAAGCAGCACTTAACCAAGGTAGGAAAGCTAAGCATAGTGGCTAATAGCTTTTTAAAATACCCGCCAATTTTAGAGGCGCAGTTTGGTAGCTTCCACACTGTGTACAAAAATAACAAATTTGCCGTTTACAGTAGCTAACTAATTATACTTAGTTAGGCTAAGTGTAATTAATACTTAGCCTAACTTTCGAATAAATATCAGAATTAATTTCACTATTTCCCTTCACTTTCTATGGTTTTTGCTAAACTAAAGTTCTAAATATAAATATTCATGCTTAGGCGACGCAGCAATAATGCCAAAAAAAGTACATCAAAAAAGTATTCGAAAAGCGCTGATCAACACCATCATGCTTATCACTGCTATTTGTTTAACTTTATCGGTTTCAATTTCCACTTATATGAGTGTAAAAGAACAAAAGGAACTGATCATAAACAAGCTCGTGATCCTTTCCGATATTGTTGCTTTTGATGCCGCAGGTTCATTGGTAAAAGACGACAGAAAAACAGAAGAAAAACGCCTAAAGTCGTTTGATAAAATCCCTCTTGTTAAAAACATTCATATTTACGCAATAGAAAAAACATCGAGTAAACCTGTATTTTTTATTAGCTTTAATGCTAAAAAAACCCCACCTGTTCCGCTGCGAGTAGACAGCATTAAAGAGCTTAACGAGCCAAGAGTGACCAACAACTACATTGAGCTAATAACACCTGTACTTAATAACGAGCAGGTGGTGGGTTACGTTTATATGCGTGGCAGCTTAGAAAGCCTAGATGAATTTATAAAACAAAAAATTATTATAGATATTTTCCTTACCCTGTTTATTTTGTTTTTTGTGTACTTTATAGCGATAAAAACACAAAAAAGTATCGCTAACCCTATTGAACACTTAAGTGTATTGCTACAAGACGTATCAAAAAATCATAACTATGACGTACGCGCCCCCAGCACCAGCGTAAAAGAGGTTACAGCCTTATCAAACAGTTTAAATATCATGCTTACTCGCACCCGTAAGCAAATAGAACGTCATGAAAAAGACAAACTAGAGATCAAACAACTCAACCAAAGCTTAGAAGAAAAGGTAAGCCAAAGAACAATAGCCCTGCGCGAAGCAAACCAAGAACTGCTTTCTACCCTTGAGCGAATGCATCAATACCAAGAACAAATAGTAGAAAACGAAAAAATGGCCTCTTTAGGGCAAATGGTAGCCGGCGTAGCCCATGAGGTTAACACCCCAATTGGCCTAGGTATTACTGGCTCAACCTTGCTGCGCGATAAACTTGCCGATATTCAGCTTAGTTTTGATAATAAGTCTCTTACTTCTAACCAATTAAAACGCTTTATTGACGAAGGTATCGAAAACCTTGATTTAATTTATAGAAACCTAAATCGTGCGGCCGACCTTATCTCTAACTTTAAAAAGGTAGCTGTAATTCAAGATGATGGGATTAAAACCCATGTAAACATCCATAGGTTAATATCTGATGTGTTAATGTCGATTCAATCAGAGTTAATAAAGTCAAAGCCTAACGTTGTGATCAATTGTCCGAGTGATTTAACCATTGAGAGTAAATCTGAGCCATTACAACAAATTTTCCAACAGCTTATTTTAAACTCTGCCATTCATGGTTTTAGTAATAGCGAAAATAACGAAATTAAGTTTGATATAGAAATAACAGGCCCACAAATAAAAATAATCTACACAGATAACGGCCAAGGCGTTGATAAAAATGTCAAAAACAGGATATTTGACCCATTTGTAACCTCTAAGCGAGGCCAAGGGGCAAGTGGTTTAGGCATGCACTTAGTGTACAACTTAGTAACCCAAGCATTAGGTGGGCATATACTGTATGACCTAGATGCAAAACCCGGCGTACGCTTTGTTATTACAATTCCATAAAAAGTGTTTAAAAAAAGAGTATTTATTTACGCTTTTTACTTGAATTACCATTTAATGGCCTTATAGAGAGAGCATGTGATATTTCATGTTTAATTATTTAACTTGATCTAATAATTAAGCGATACAATTTCTGAACTTTATTGCTTTTGCAGTATCACATACATTGATGAAAGGTTATAAAATGATATAATTCCGTTTTGAATTTGCGCGATTATTTTTAGTACCTTTAAGCGATTGGTGGATGTATCAATTATTAAAGGAAATGGCTTCGTTTTCATAATTCAAAAAGCTGCATCCGTTATATATCATTAAACAGTAGTTTTTGCACAATGCCTTTTGGTTAGTTTGGAACACCCCTACTGTTTTATTTTTATCCAACTTGTTTTTTCTTGTTAACATTTGGGTATAATCCTATAATCTCTAGTAATCGAATTATTTAGTTAAGATTCGATTTTTTGTAAATAAAATATTCCAAAAAGGTTAATTAATAATGCAAACGCCAGTCATTCTAATCGTAGAGGATGAAGACGTAACTCGACTAAACCTCGTGAGTTTATTTGAAGCTGAAGGTTACAAAGTTATTGAAGCCATTGATGGCGATGATATGCATGACAAGCTTACAAATAATGATGACGTCAATCTTGTAGTTATGGACATCAACCTACCGGGTAAAAACGGGCTAATATTAGCACGTGAATTACGCCAAAAACGTAAAGTCGGTTTAATCTTTTTAACCGGCCGTGATAACGATGTAGACCGTATTTTAGGTTTAGAAATTGGTGCTGATGATTACATCACTAAACCTTTTAACCCTCGTGAATTGACTATACGCGCTCGCAACTTAATTACCCGTACAGCGCTAGGCGGCGAAGAGTCAGTGCTAGAAACCAACGGTGTAATTACATTTAACGGTTGGGAACTTGACGAAAACAGCCGTTGTTTAACGTCACCAAATGGTGATGCTAAGCGTTTACCTAAAGGTGAATACAGAGCGCTGCGTTTAATGCTTGATTCTCCAGGGCGTATTTTTAGCCGTGAGCAACTTATTAAGCATATGACTGGCCGTGAGCTTCGCGCTAATGACCGCACAGTAGATGTAACGATTCGTCGTATTCGTAAGCACTTCGAAAGTGATAATTCTACTTCTGAGCTAATCAGCACCATTCATGGTGAAGGTTACCGCTTTATTGGTAAAATCGACGCTTAATTAGAGTAAACCGCTTACTCTAATAATTGTAAAAACGAATGAAGGGCAATTTGTCCTTCATTTATTTTATCTGCCAATGTATCTAACCACTCTCTTAGTACTTCATCTGATTCATCAAGCGCACCGTGTTCCATCTTTTTAGCATGTAACTGTACGTCGTTTAATCCTACAGAGCCCGCAGCACCTTTAAGCTTATGCGCCACCGATTTGTACTCTTCCCTGTCGTTTTCATTTAACGCGCTTTGCAGCTCTTGCTGATATTGCGGGTTTAGCTTTTCAAACAAACCACTGCTGCGCTTAAATACTTCAAGCCCCATAGAGTTTACAAAGTCTTCAATGGTTTCAACATCAAGCACACCTGCATTAATGCCCTCAAGCGCTTCTTTACTTACCGTTAGCAGCGGTTTGTCTGATTCATTTTGTTGAATATCAAACAAATCAGCCAGCATTTTATCAAGCTTTATTGTATTAATCGGTTTAGCAAGCGCCCCTTGCACCGAAATACCTTCTAAGTCTTCTTCGGCGCTACGTACATTCGCTGTAAGCGCAACGATAGGTAATTTATCAAAATGGCTATCGGCACGTATTTGTCTTGCCACCTCATCACCATTTATATCGGGCAGTTGCATATCAAGTAGTACTAAATCTAGCTCGTCTTCGGTTTCTACGAACGAGAGTGCATCTTCACCTGTTTCGGCCCAAATCACTTCATGGCCGCGCTGCTCTAACAGGTTTGTCGCAATTTCAGCATTTAATGGCACATCCTCTACAAGTAAAATATATAAACCTCTACCGGCATAGCTTTGTTCAGTAGGCGCTACACATAAGCTAAGCGGTATGTGTACTGTAAAGCAGCTGCCTTCACCTTCTGTACTGGTTACCGAAATAGTGCCTTTCATTGCACTGACCAACGCTTTGGTTACGGCTAAACCAATGCCTGAGCCAATCGCGTTTTTACCGCTTAAATCTGGGGCTTTGTAGTACATATCAAATATGCGCGAGAGTTGATCCTCTGGGATCCCCTGCCCTGTGTCTGATATCTTAAGTTCAAGCCACGGTCCATCGTTACGCTCTTCTCGGCTACATGTGAGTTTTACCTCGCCATGCTGGGTAAACTTAACGGCATTATTAATTAAGTTCCATACCACTTGGCGTAAACGCGTTGGGTCTAGGAGTGCGTAAACATCTAATGTGCCATTTCGCTCAATTGAAAATTCAAGCTCTTTTTGTTCAGCAATTAAACCGGCAAAGTTCACTACATCGTTAATAAAGTCTGAAACGTTAATAGAGTCGGTTGCTATATCTAACTGCTCTCGGTCTATTTTATCTAAATCTATAATATCGTTAAAAATATTACCTAAGGTTTCAGCGCTCGAAAACACCGTATTACACCAACTGCGTTGCTGCTTATTAAGCTCTGTATCAAGTAGCATTCGGGTTAAACCTACAATGCCATTTAATGGCGTGCGCAGCTCATGACTAAGCGTTGCTATAAACTTACCTTTATCCTTATAGGCTGTTTCAAGCGCTTGTGCTGCTTCTTTACGGCTGGTTATATCACGGCCAAATGCAAGCAAACCTATGTAGTCACCTTGATCGTTTATAAACGGTAATTTACGCAGCTCAAACCAACGGTTTTCACCATTAACCATATATTCAACATCAATTGTCAGCGCTTGATGCGTTTGCTCTACTTGTTTATCGGTTCTGAGTACTTCTGCTAAAAAGTAGCTCGGGAAAATTTGCTCCACTGTTTTACCAATTAGTTCAGCGCTGGTTTTGCCCATAACCTCTTCAAACATTTTATTACAGCCGGCAAACACGCCGTTGTTATCTCGGTAATAAAATAAATCGGGGGAAGAGTCGACAATAGAGCGAAGGAGCATGCCTTGCTGAGCAAGTTCTTGTTGTGTTTTTTTACGCTCTGCTATTTCGCGGCGGAGCTCTTCAATGGCGCGATGCTTGGCATGAAAAGCCATTTTTCGCTCATCTATTTCAATATTGAGGCGGTTGATATTATCTTTTAATGTTTGGTTTAACAGCTTTTCTTGTTTTGTGGCGCTGTCTAAATAAGCGTATGAGGCATCTAATTGTCTAATCGAGTTGAGTAAAATACTGATCATAAAAGGAGATACAACCGCGGTAAAAAATACCACAGCTAAAATATCAACTAAATTAACCTCACCCAGTGCCACATAATAAAACATACTCGACAATATAAGCGACACGCCTAATAAAAGCGCGTAGCACATTGCCGCGGTTTTTAACTCACCAAAGCGAGTTATTAAACTAGAAAGTACTCGAGCCCAAGGGCTCAAAGAAGAATCGGTCATAGGTCAGTGTATCTCGTTACTAGGCATAAATAAAAAGTGCCTATTAATAGTCAAACGCATTTTGCAGCAGATTTTAGCATTTTTCTATTAGCTATATTCATGTTGTGCGACAAAAACAGAAAATTTTCATGTTTACTTTTGCCTACTTGTTAAACTCATCATTTCAGCAATAAATTATTTAGTGTAAAATGCTGCGCTTTATTATGACCAATAACGAGTAGCGCACATGCAAACCAACATGCCCGATATAGCTGATACGGCTCCCGCCTTACAAACAGGTAAGTTAGACTGGGTTGGTATGGGCGAAATAGAACTGCCATTTATTTTTGAATCGAAAGATTTAGCACCCGTTACCGTTAACGCAAAAGCGCGTGCCTTTGTTAATTTGCATAAAGAAGACGCTAAAGGCATTCATATGTCGCGTTTATTTTTAGCGCTTGATTTACTCTCTACAGAGCAACAAGTTAACCCACAAACTTTAGCTCAAGCACTCGATACCTTTATCACCAGCCACGAAGGATTAAGTGACAAAGCCCAAATAGAGTTTAAATTTGAGTTACCGCTGCGTCGTAAATCGTTGTTAAGCGGTAAAGCAGGTTGGAAAAGCTACCCAATTACCCTAACCAGCACTATTGAAAATAGCGTAATTAGCTACGAGCTAAGCGTTGATGTTACTTATTCATCAACCTGTCCATGCTCTGCAGCACTTGCTCGCCAACTTATTCAAAATGCTTTTAGCGAAAAGTTTAATCAAGAAACACTTAATCAAAAAGATGTTTTAGCATGGCTAGGCACAACGCAGGGTATTGTGGCAACGCCTCACTCACAGCGTTCAATTGCAAACGTTAAAGTAAAGCTAGACAACACGATTAGTGAATTTGACGTAGTAAATTTAATTGATACATTAGAAGCTGAGCTAAAAACCCCGGTACAAGCGGCAGTAAAACGTGAAGATGAGCAAGAATTTGCCCGCCTTAACGGTCAAAATTTAATGTTTTGTGAAGATGCTGCACGTAAAATTAAAGCGGTTCTTGAAAACGATAACTTTAGTGATTACTGGCTGCAAATTAATCATTACGAATCACTCCATGCGCATGATGCAGTCGCGATTGCCGTTAAAGGAATTGAGGGCGGTTACAAAGCCTAACAGCCCTGCTGCATCAATAATAAATACATACGGTAATTAGCCATAACAACCAATTTTTAGGCACGTAAATTGCTTTACTTGAGCAGTGTCAATTTGTTGTTATGGAGTTACCGTATGGAATTCGCTTTATTATCAATTTTAGTATTAGTGGTTGGGGCCTCTGTGGTTGCGTCAAAATTTAGTGATGATGGCGGCAATCCCTATCCTTTTACCCGCAAACAAACCGTGTTTACACAGGTTGAGGGTGCATTTTTAAATCTTTTAGAGCGTGCGGTAGGCGATCAATACAAAATTGTGAGCCGCGTCAAACTCATCGATGTAATCGACTGCAAGCAAGGCCTTTCTGCTAAATCAAAACGTGCAGCTTTAGCTAAAGCTAAAAATAAGCAACTCGATTTTGTGCTGGTAGATAAAGAAAAAATGACGATAGTGGCTGCGGTCGATTTAGTTAACAACGCCAATAAAGATGGCCACAAAGCCCAGCGCGACTGGTTTGTAAACGGCGCTTTAGAATCTGCTGGCATTCCACATATTCGTATGAAAGTAAAATCAGGCTACCGCCCTTCTGAGGTGCGCGATGCAATTATGTTTAAATTAGGCAAACCTGCAGCGGTGCAATCGGCTCGTCCAACACGTAATCGTGTAAGTAAACCTGCGGTATTGTCACCTTCTCAGGCTAAAGCGCAAACCACTGCGTTAGCCGAAATTTAAAATAGAATTAAATACTCTCCTAAAAGTATTTAAAGCGAGCCGTAAAACAGCTCGCTTTTTTGTTTTTTATTGCTAACTTCACGTATAATCTACGTATTCAAACTCAGGAATCAAACACTATGAATGTTGGTATTATTGGCGCAATGGAGCCAGAAGTTAAAATTTTACGTGAAGCAATGCAAAACCCACAAGTGCTAACTAAAGCAGGGTTTACCTTTTACACAGGCGAATTAGCGGGTAATACAGTAACACTTGTGCAATCGGGTATTGGTAAAGTGGCATCAACGATTGCAACCACGTTATTAATTGATAACTTTAATCCTGATTGTGTTATTAACACAGGTTCTGCCGGTGGCTTTGATCCCTCTCTAAGTGTTGGCGATGTTGTTATCTCTTCAGAAGTACGCCATCACGATGTAGATGTAACCGCTTTTGGCTACGAAATCGGCCAAGTTCCACAAATGCCAGCAGGCTTTGCCGCACACCCAAAACTAGTTGAAGCTGCCGAGCAAACCATTGCGCAAATTAGCGAAGTAAAAACCTTAGTAGGCTTAATTTGTACGGGTGATTCATTTATGTGTGATCCAGTGCGAATTGATAAAGCACGCAGCGACTTTCCTACAATGCTTGCAGTAGAAATGGAAGGCGCATCTATTGCACAAACGTGTTTTGCGCTTAATACGCCATTTGTGGTTATTCGCTCTATGTCTGACATTGCCGGTAAAGAGTCGCCGCAATCGTTTGAAGAATACCTAGAGACTGCATCAATCAATTCATCAAAAATGGTTGTTGCACTATTGGAAAAACTAATAAAAGTTACGCTGTAAATGCTAAGCAATATCGTTCAAAACCATTTGGACTTTATTGCCTTTTTTGTGGCGCTCATTGCTGAGCGCTTTTTCCCGTTAAAAAGCTGGTATCACCCTAATACAGTATTAACCGCTGTATTTAGTGCTATAGGAAAACGGGTTTATAAACCAAGTGAGCCTAAAAGTTACCTTTATTTAGCCTCCACTCTTGCCTGTGCGCTAGTTTTAAGCGTTATTCTTATTATTATTGTGTTACTGCTTGAATTTGCCTTTTATCCTGAGCTGCTCGCGGGCCTCATTTTATATTTGTGCCTAGAAAGCAAAGCGATTGAAAAAAAAGCCCTGCGTGTTGCAAAGTTAGTAAAACAAAACCAAAAATCTACCGCGCGTGAACTCGTAAAGCCACTGCTTGCCCGAGAGGTCAATAAGCTCTCAGCAACAGGTATTATTAAAGCCTTAATTGAAAGCTTAATTTTACGAGCTGCCCGTAATTACTTTACCGTTATATTTATATTTTTATTACTTGGGCCAATTGCCACTTTAGCGTATCGGCTACTGACTTTAATGCAGCATGCTTGGCGCGCCGATATATCACCTAATAGCCACTTTTTAAAACCGCTTAAAATACTTTTGTTTATAATCGAATTTATCCCCGTACGCTTACTTGCATTAACCATTGCCGCAAGCAAAGCCAGTAAACAAAGTATGCATTACATAAAGCACTATGGCAGACACTTTTATCAAACAAATACAGGGTGGATTTTAAGTGTGTGCTCCGCCTCTATTGGCGTACAGCTAGGCGGCCCTGCGGTTTATTTTGGTAAGCGTTTTAATAAAATGCGTATTGGAACCGAGCGACTCCCAAAAGCCGAAGACGTACCCGTGATTATAAATAGATTAAATCAAGCGCGTGCATTTTGGCTGTTAGTCATTATCAGTATTGAGATATTAAAGCTGATTTAGTGGTTTTTTAGCAGCCAAAATACGCGCACAAAAAAACCAGCCTAAGCTGGTTTTTTAGTTTTAACTGCGCTTACGCTACAGTAATGTTGGCAAACTTACGCTTACCTACTTGGTAAATAGCGGTCGTGCCTTTTGCTACTTCAAGTTTTGTATCAGTGATTTTATCTTCACCGTTAAGTTTTACTGCACCTTGCTTAATCATGCGCATTGCTTCAGAAGTACTGGCTACTAAATTAGCTTCTTTAAGTAAGTTAGCAATTAAAATACCTTCTTCTGCAATCGTAATTGTCAGCTCAGGGATTTCATCAGGTAGCGCTTTTTTCTGAAAACGTTTGATAAAGTCATCGTGTGCGGCTTGCGCAGCTTCTTTACTGTGAAAACGTGCAATTAACTCTTTCGCCAGCTCAATCTTAATATCACGCGGGTTAGTGCCCTGCTCTACGCGTTGTTTTTGCGCTGCAATTTCTTCGATTGATAAGCTGCTTAGTAAGTCGTAGTAGCGCCACATAAGTACGTCGCTAATCGACATTACTTTACCAAACATATCGTTTGGCGCATCAGTAATACCAATGTAATTACCAAGCGACTTAGACATTTTTTGAACGCCGTCAGTACCTTCAAGCAATGGCATCATTAATACTGTTTGAGGCTTTTGACCTTCTACTTTTTGAAGCTCGCGGCCCATTAAAAGGTTAAAGCGCTGATCAGTACCACCAAGCTCTACGTCTGACTCAAGTGCAACCGAATCCCAACCTTGTACGAGTGGGTATAAAAATTCGTGAATTGCAATGGGTTGGCCGCTGCCGTAACGCTTTTTAAAGTCGTCACGCTCTAGCATACGCGCTACAGTTTGATTAGCTGCAAGTTTGATCATACCTGCGGCACCCAGGTTTTCCATCCACGAAGAGTTAAAGGCTACGGTGGTTTTAGCTGGGTCTAAAATCTTAAAAACTTGCTCTTTATAAGTCTCAGCATTGGCAAGTACATCTTCACGGGTTAGTGGTTTACGTGTTACATTTTTGCCTGTTGGATCGCCAATCATGCCGGTAAAGTCACCAATTAAGAAAATAACCTCATGACCTAAATCTTGAAAGGTTTTCATTTTATTAATTAGTACAGTGTGACCTAAATGTAAGTCTGGCGCGGTAGGATCGAAACCGGCTTTAATTTTTAACTTTTTGCCCGACTTTAGTTTTTCAACTAATTCGTCTTCAATTAATATCTCTTCTGCACCGCGTTTTATCTCTGCTAGAGCGGTTTGTAAATCCACTGTGTATTACTCCAAAATTCTGCCAACGAAGGGGCAACTAGATGACTTGCTACATAAGGGTTTAAAACAGATTTAAACCAAAAGCACTTATGTTGCTAACATAACAAATTTCTACCTAATTAAAACAATTTTTTATGCGAATAATGCAACTAAACTCAATAAGCTTAGTCTCACTGTGTTAGACAATTAGAAATGGTGTTTAAACGCCGATTTTAGCGCACTTTAGAATCAGTTTAAATCGATAAACTTAAACAACTATAAATTGTCATTTTACTAACATTTGCGGGGCTTTTAGCTTTATTTACTAGTATTCGTACCTTATTACGTATATCCTGCATTAATATATATTTTATTTTCACGACAGCAGAAAAGGCACGTTATGGTTCACGTGGTTAACACGCTTCCCAAAAAACACAAATTGCTTATTCTAGGTTTGGTTTCTGCTATTGTTGGCTTAGCCTTTCTTCCTTCAGAAAAAGCGACTGCATCCAAAGACAATAGTGCAAATGCACTAGAAATTGGTAAGCGTTACGAGTTACAAGTTAAAGTTGAAGACAACGAAAAATTAACTGAATTAAATTCGCCAGAAGCAGCAGAAAAGCTGCCAGAATACGACTTAGTCGATCATCAAGTTAAAAACGGCGATAATTTAGCAATTATCTTCAAGCGTGCTGGCTTTTCAGCGCAAACGCTTCACAAGCTAATTAACACCAATGCTGAAACACGCAAACTAACTAAAATTCATCCAGGTGAAATACTTAGTTTTGCAACAGCAGAAAACGGTGATTTAGCTCAGCTTCGTTATGTTATTTCAAAAACAGATACTTTGTTTGTTACCTTAAATGACGAAGGTAATTACGACACATCAATAGATAGCAAAGAAATAGAAACACTGAGCAAAACAGCCGGTGGCGAAATTTCTAGCAGCTTTTGGACCTCAGCAATTGCTGCAGGCTTAAGCGAGCGCCAAATAATGAACTTTGCTGATATATTTGGTTGGGATGTGGATTTTGCCAACGATATTCGTAAGGGCGATCAGTTTGGACTAATTTACGAGTCGCATTATGTTGATGGCGAGTTTATTGGCACTGGTAAAATTATTGCTGCAGAATTTATAAACCAAGGCCAGCGTTATGCGGCTATTCGCCATACCGACGGCAGCTTTTATACGCCTGAAGGGCGCAGCATGAAAAAAGCATTTTTACGTGCGCCGGTAAACTTTAAGTATATTAGCTCGAGCTTTAACCCACGTCGCTTACACCCGGTAACAGGGCAAGTAAGAGCGCACCGTGGTATTGATTACGCAGCACGTACAGGTACACCGGTTGTAGCCTCGGGTAACGGTAAAGTAATTAAAGCAGGTTACAGTAAGTACAATGGTAACTACGTATTTATAAGCCATGGCACACAGTACGTAACTAAGTACTTACACCTTAACAAAAAGCTTGTTAAAACAGGCCAAAAGGTTAAACAAGGTGACAAAATTGGTACCGTGGGTTCTACCGGCCGTGTAACAGGCGCGCACCTACACTACGAATTTTTAGTAAATGGTGTACACCGTAATCCTAAAACCGTTAAGTTACCTAAGTCTGAGCCATTACCACGCTCTGAACTTGCTAAGTTTAAACCTATTGCCGAAAACTTTATTGCACAGCTTGAACGCAATCGCGAACTTCAGCTAGCACTTAAGTAACGTATAAGTTATAGATACTAAAAAAGCCTTTGCAGGGTCAACCTGCAAAGGCTTTTTTGTGTTTTTTATTAATTTATTAGTTCATTAATACATAAATTAGCTGTACGACTAAAGAAACCATAACCAGCGGCCAAATATATTTGCTGTATTTAGTTGCGCCATTCAACCTCATTTTACCTTGGTACTTTTCAAGCAAAGGTATCAGCACCGCTAGAGCGACAAACAAGCAAATTAAAATAACAAATATATTCATTCCTAAACCTTAATTATGGTAATTCATGGCCTTTGGCGCTTACATACAATGCATACCAATGTTCGCGACTTAACGTAACATTTAGCGCACCGCATGACGCTGCAATACGCTCAACGTTCGTTGTGCCAATAATTGGCTGTATTAATGCAGGGTGGCGTAATAACCAAGCTAAAACAATCGCCTCAGGCGTTGTATCGTAAAGTGCAGCAAGCTTATTTACGAGTATGCTGGTATTTATGTCGGCTTGCGATGCATTTGTTAAATCGCCCCCTGTGTATAGCCCTTGGCATAAACTTCCCCAGCTTTGTATTTGAATATCAAAGTGGCGGCAATACTCTACACTGCCCGGTGTAAAGTTAAGATCTTTTCCATCTGCATTACCTGCATAAACACCTTCATCAACAAATTGGTGTTTTTGTAAACTTGCTTCAATTTGATTAGCAACAATAGGCATATCTAGGGCATGTTGTAAAAAGTTCATTTGGTGCTGCTGCATGTTTGATACGGCAAAATTACGTACTTTGCCGCTTTCTTGTAGGCAGCTAAATACTTGTGCAATTTCTTCGACTTCCATTAACGGATCAGGGCGATGAAGCATAAGCACATCAAGGTAATCGGTGTTTAAACGTTTAAGTGAACCTTCAACTGACTCTTCAATCCACTTGGCCGAAAAATCGTAACGTTTAGGGCCTTTATCATCTTCAAAGCGTATACCGCATTTAGATTGAATATACATGTGCTCGCGCAGCTCTGGTCGCTCAGCTAGTGCTTGGCCAAATACCTGCTCGGCTTTACCAAAGGTATAAATATCGGCGTGATCAAAAAAGTTAATGCCGCCAGCTATGGCTGCATCAATACACTCGTGAGTTTGCTTTAAGTGAGCCTTAGTAATGGCGTCTTTATTCCAACCGCCGCCTAGGCCCATACAGCCAAAAACGAGTCTACTAACATGAGGTAAATGTTTTGCCAAAGGGGTGTGAAGCATGATGACTATCCTTATTAGTGTGCATAGCTCTCACTGTAAACAAAAACACGTCTGCAAACAAACTTTAATACGTGCAGTTTTATAGGCATAAAAAAAGCGCAGTAAACTGCGCTAATCGGTTGGATTAAATCCTAAATACTAGCCAACAAGCGCCAGTAATATACCTGCGGCTACGGCACTTCCTAGCACCCCAGCTACGTTTGGCCCCATAGCATGCATAAGTAAAAAGTTATGTGGGTTATTCTCAAGCCCAACTTTATTAACTACACGCGCCGCCATCGGTACTGCCGATACACCCGCAGCACCAATTAAAGGGTTAATAGGTGTTTTAGAAAGCTTGTTAAGGCCTTTTGCCATAAACACACCCGACGCTGTACCAATAGCAAATGCCAGCGCACCGAGCACCAAAATACCAATGGTTTCTACAGTTAAAAACTGATCAGCCGCTAGTTTAGAGCCCACTGCCAAACCTAAAAATATCGTGGTTATATTAATAATTTCGTTTTGGGCACTGTTACTAAGCCTATCCACAACACCAGACTCACGCATTAAATTACCTAAACAGAACATGCCTACCAGGGGGATAGCCGCTGGTAAAAACATAGCGGTTAAGCTCAGTACCATTAAAGGAAATACTATTTTTTCTTTTTTAGATACTTTGCGCAGGTCTGGCATTTTAATAGCACGCTCATCAGGTGTAGTTAATACGCGCATAATTGGCGGCTGAATAATTGGCACTAACGCCATGTAAGAATAAGCAGCCACCGCAATGGCACCTAGTAAATCAGGGGCAAGCTTAGATGCTAAAAATATGGCTGTAGGGCCATCGGCACCACCAATAATGGCAATGGCTGAGGCATCTTGTAAGCTAAATTCAAAGCCAGGTACATAGTTTAATAAAATTGCCCCAAACAAGGTGGCAAAAATACCAAACTGCGCGGCTGCACCCAGTAATAACATACGCGGGTTGGCAATAAGCGCACTAAAATCGGTTAGCGCCCCTACTCCCATAAAAATTAATAAAGGGAAGATCCCCGTATCAATACCTACGTAGTACACGTAATAAAGCAAACCACCTGGGTCAGAAAGCCCAGCAACCGGAATATTAGTCAGTATTGCGCCAAAGCCAATCGGCAGCAGTAATAGGGGTTCAAAGTTTTTAGCAATGGCTAAAAACAACAACAAACACCCTACCGCAATCATTATTAAGCCAGGAAACGTAAAGTTAGCAATGCCGGTAGCATGCCAAAGGTTTAAAAGACCTTCCATTAAAGCTACTCCTACGCCATCGCTATAATTGCATCGCCCGTTGTCACAGCATCACCTTCAGACACTAAGACCTCAGCCACAGTACCTGAGTGCATTGCACGAACCTCGGTTTCCATTTTCATCGCTTCCATAATAACAACCACATCGCCTTCGTTTACGGCTTGGCCTGCTTTTACTTTTACTTTAAAAATATTACCCGCCAGTGGCGCATTCAGTGTTTCACCTGATGCAACCGATGCTGATTGTGGTAAGTGCTCTGAATCTTTTAGCGTTACCTCTTTAAGCTCGCCACCTTGCGCAACCACTACATCGTAAACTTTACCGTCAACTTTAACGCTGTATTGCTCAGCGCTAACACCTTTGTTATTTGCAGGTTTTGCTGCAGGCTTAGCGTTTGCATCATCAGCACTTGGCACTGCTTCAAAGGCATCTGGGTTGTTACGGTTTTTAATAAATTTAAGGCCAACCTGTGGGAATAATGCATAGGTAAGCACATCATCTATTTGCTCATCAGCAAGTGTTAAACCTTGTTCTTGCGCTTCTTTTTGCAGCTCTGCTTCAAGCGATGCAAGCTCTGGGGCTATATTATCTGCAGGGCGACACGTAATAACCTCGCTGCCATCAAGCACTCGCTCTTGCAGCTCTTTGTTCATAGGTGCAGGTGTTAAACCATACTCGCCTTTTAAAACACCGGCGGTTTCTTTGGTAATTGTTTTATAACGCTCACCCGTAAGCACATTTAGTACTGCTTGTGTGCCTACAATTTGCGATGTTGGAGTAACTAGCGGAATAAAACCTAAATCTTCACGCACGCGTGGGATCTCAAGTAATACTTCATTTAGCTTATCTGCTGCGCCTTGCTCTTTCAGTTGGTTTTCCATGTTGGTTAACATGCCACCAGGTACTTGCGCGAGTAAAATACGGCCATCAACACCTTTAAGGCTCCCCTCAAAGGCAGCGTACTTTTTACGTACATCTCTAAAGTAAGCCGCTATTTCTTCTAGCTGGTTTAAATCTAATTCGGTATCGCGGGGCGTTCCTTCAACAATTGCTACAATGGTTTCTGTAGCTGAATGACCGTAAGTCATACTCATTGAAGAAATAGCGGTATCAAGCATGTCAATGCCTGCATCAATGGCTTTTTGATATGTAGCAGTACTTAAACCTGTGGTTGCATGGCACTGCATAGCAATAGGGATAGAAACGGTTTCTTTTAGCCCTTTAATAAGTTGCTCTGCATCGTATGGTTTTAATAAGCCTGCCATATCTTTAATACAAATAGAGTGACAACCTAAATCCTCTAGCTGTTTTGCAAGGGTTAACCACATATCTAGGGTATGCACTGGGCTTACAGTATAAGAAATAGTACCTTGCGCGTGGGCACCTACTTTTACAGCCGCTTTAATTGCCGTTTCTAAGTTACGTACATCGTTCATGGCGTCAAAAATACGAAATACATCTACACCATTTTTGTGGGCACGCTCTACAAACTTTTCTACCACGTCATCGGCATAGTGGCGGTAACCCAATAAATTTTGCCCGCGCAATAACATTTGCTGTTTAGTATTCGGCATTGCTTTTTTAAGGGCGCGAATACGCTCCCACGGGTCTTCACCTAAATAACGAATACACGAATCAAACGTAGCGCCGCCCCACGACTCAATAGACCAATAACCGGCATCATCAAGTTTGTTAGCAATAGGGAGCATGTCATCTAAGCGCATACGGGTTGCAAGTAAAGACTGATGAGCATCGCGTAAAACAAGTTCTGTTAATTTTAATTTAGCCATGTGTGCCTCTTATTTATTATTTGATTTGTACTGAGCAATGGCAGCACTAATAGCAGCGATGTGCTCGTTTGGCACACCTTGAGATTTTAAAGATGGTGATTTAACCGGTATTGCAACTTCAGCCTCGTCAAAACGAGCAACCAAGTTAGACATGAGTGACACAGCACCAATCAATATTGAAAGAAATACAAACACGCCCACCATGCCCGTAAGCATCAAGCTACCTGCGGTTGTGAGTACAGCTCCTATATCCATTTTTCTCCCCCTGCACTATATAGCGATATAAAAAACCGCTTTATTTAAATAATTATTCACCGAATGATAACAAAACTTTTAACTTTGTCCACCACCTGTCAATTGGTAAAACCAATTAAAATTAAACTAACATACAGTCACAATAGTTAACATAGCTAATACAGGGTTAAATTAGCTTAGATATAGATGATAAAAATAACCGTTATAGGCAAAGGTTATATGGTTAAACCCAAAAAAACTTAAAAACTATAAAAAATAGTAAGTTAAACGGCAGGTAAAAAATCAGCTTGGCTAAAATGTAAATTGGTCTTACCAAGACTAGTAAAGCAGCGCGCAAAAAATATTTATTTTTTTACTCTCTTTACAATAGTGTGAATAAGTTACATCGTTAAACGTAAAACTTACCAATCCTAAATTTACAACCTTCGTTCAAAAAACCATAACATATTGAAAATTAATAAAATTAAACTCTGGCACGCAACTGGCATTATTACTTTTGAACGAATTTGATAACCAAGGAGAAAACAATGTTACGCTGGACAATTACATTTTTAGTTATTGCTTTAATCGCTGCAGTGTTAGGTTTTGGTGGTATCGCAGGTGCCGCAGCTGGTATAGCAAAAATTATATTCTTTATCTTTTTAGTACTTTTAGTGATTTCTTTAGTTTCAGGTGCGCTGCGCGGTAAATCGCCCAGGTAGCTACTAACATAATTAAAACACTAAACAATCAACATATACAAGGAATTACATTATGAACTCAACAACTTTAAAAGCAGCACTAATCGCCGTATTTGCAGGTTTCTTTATGATGGGTTGTGAAGACAACCACGCAGAAGAAGCAGGTGAGCGTATTGATGAAGCAGTAACTGACGTGCAAAACTCTGTTGAAGATGCATGTGAAAATGTAAAAGAAGGCGTTAACGCAGAAGAAACTAACTGTTAATCTGTTTGGTAACGTAAAAAACGGCTTTTAATAAGCCGTTTTTTTGTGCGCGAATGAAAAGCGGCTTCTAACTCTTAAAATGCATAGCCTACATTAACGGGTGTGATTTTTATGCTAGCTTGTTAAAATAGCGAAAACTATTACTTATTAGCAATTATGGCACTGACCACCACTTACACACTCGATAAACCTTACTACTACGAATGCTTTGACGAGTCCCACTCTTATAGTAAAGCAGCCAAGCCAAAGTATTTTTTGCTGGCATTACTGGTGTGCTTAGGTTTAATTAGTATTTACGCTATGGACGATCATTACCTAGGTACATTTTTAATAATGCTGGGTGTATTAGAATGCGTTGCCTTTTATTACCGCAGGCCTTGGTGGGTTACGCGCCAAATGTTTAGTCGTGCTTCGGGCTCAACGGTTACTCTTTCGTTTACCGATGACGCTATTAGCACCGAAAACCACTATAAAAGCCATACATTTAAGTGGGCAGAAATAACCCATATTATTAAAACTAACCACGGCTACTTAGTGCACCATAATAAAGGTATGCAATATATTTCTAGCAGTGTATTAACCGATGAAATGCGCGATTTTATAAACAAAAAAGCCACTCAGTGAGTGGCTTTTGGTATAGCTAAGTGCATTACTCAGCTAAGTATACGTGTTGATTAAGCATTGCCCGGATTAGGGTTAGACTTTTCAGCTTGTATACGCATGTAAATCTCTTCACGATGCACTGAAACGTCTTTAGGTGCGTTAACACCAATTCGAACTTGATTTCCTTTAACACCTAATACAGTAACAGTTACTTCGTCACCAATCATTAGGGTTTCACCTACTCTACGAGTTAGTATTAGCATTCTCTTGCTCCCATGTTCCAATAAATTATAAGATTCCGCTTGACCATTTTAATGAAAAATTGATTGAAAAGTAAGTAAAAACTCCCAAACTATCCATTTTCTGTTAAAAATTCTGAGTGTAACGCTCTTACTACTAGTTCTAAATACTTCTCGTCAATTAAAACCGATACCTTGATTTCAGACGTCGATACTAAAACTATGTGTATGCCTTCTTGCGCCAATGCATCAAAAAATTGATGCGCTACACCACTGTGAGACTTCATTCCTATGCCAACAGCCGACACTTTTGCAACTGTTGTATCACTAGAAATGCTATCAGCCTGCAGATTTACCTGTTGTTGAGTTAGTAAATCGTGTGCTTGCAAATAGTCATTTGAATGCACAGTAAAAGCATAGTCTATTTTTTCAAAGTTATGATTAACTTGACTAATCATATCTATTTCGATGCCATTTTCTGCAAAAAGTTTCAAAATTTTTGTAAGAGAATGAACACAGTATGGTACGCCATGTACCTTTATCAAGCATTCGTCACGATTAAACGCAATCCCCGACACAACCTTAGTTGGCATATCGCTCTCCTCAAAACTTATTAGCGTTCCTTCATCGGGCTCAAAACTCGAAAGCACCCTTAGCGGCATTTTATGATTACCAGCCGACTCAACAGCACGAATATGCAATACTTTTGCGCCTAAGCTTGCCAGCTCTAGCATTTCGGCAAACGTTACATGGCGCATTCGCTGTGCGTTTGGTTCTACACGAGGATCAGTAGTGTATACGCCATCAACGTCGGTATAGATCTGACATTCATCGGCTTTTATTGCCGCGGCTATCTCTACCGCAGAGGTATCGGTGCCGCCGCGTCCAAGGGTTGTAATATTGCCCTCTACATCGCGCCCCTGAAAACCGGCAATAATCGCAACCCGATTATGCTCAAGCTCATGCTTTAAACGCGTCGCAGCAACCTCTTCAATACGGGCTTTACCAAACATGTTATCGGTTTGAATATTAACCTGATCGGCTAGTAGGCTTACAGCCGAATGGCCACGTTTTATAATAGCCATAGCAAGGAGCGAAACAGAAACCTGTTCTCCAGTGCTAATAAGTACGTCTAATTCTCGGCTACTCGGGCGAGTATCTATTTGCTTGGCGAGGTTAATTAAGCGGTTGGTTTCTCCCGACATGGCCGAAAGAACCACAACCACTTGATGACCTTGCTGCTTAGTTTTAACAACAAGGTCGGCGACCGCTTCTATTCGCTCAATAGAGCCAATCGAAGTGCCGCCAAACTTTTGGACAATAAGTGCCACGTAAGCTTAAACTTTCTCACTTACCCAGGCAGTCACGCTTTCAAGCGCGGCGTTTAGGTTTTCAGGCTGTGAACCACCCGCTTGTGCCATATCAGGACGACCGCCCCCTTTACCGCCTACTTGGCCTGCCATGTGGTTTACAAGCTCACCGGCTTTAACTTTACCGGTTAAATCTTTCGTTACACCGGCAATTAGGCTTACTTTTTCGCCGCTGGCAACACCCAGTGCAATAACACCTGAGCCAATCTTGTTTTTAAGATCGTCAACCATGCCACGAAGCGCTTTAGATTCAGTACCTTCAACGTTTGCCACTAGTAGCTTAACGCCATTAATTTCAACAATCGAATCAAGTAAAGACGCACCCGCTGCACTGGCTAGCTTATCGTTAAGCTGTGCAATTTGCTTTTCAAGGCCTTTAGACTTTTCAAGAAGCGCAGTTACTTTTTCAAGTACCGATGCGCTATCACCTTTAACCAGCGCTGCTACATCGTTTAGCTGTTTTTCTTGCTCGCTTACATACGCCACTGCATCTGCGCCTGTTACTGCTTCAATACGGCGTACGCCTGCAGCTATACCGCTTTCAGATACAATTTTAAATAAGCCAATATCACCCGCGCGCTCTACGTGCGTACCGCCACACAGTTCAATTGAGTAATCGCCAATGGTTACTACGCGTACTTCATCGTCGTACTTTTCGCCAAACAGCGCCATTGCCCCTTTTGCTTTAGCGTCATCAATTGCCATAAGCTCAGTGTTTAGGGCAAAGTTACGACGAATTTCATCGTTAACTACTCGCTCAATTTCACGTAGCTCGTCTTTAGTAACCGCTTCAAAGTGCGAGAAGTCAAAACGTAAACGCTCAGGCTCAACCAGTGAGCCTTTTTGGCTTACGTGTTCACCTAATAGTTGGCGCAGTGCTTCGTGTAAAATGTGCGTAGCTGTGTGATTTTTCTTAATGCGTTCACGGCGTGCATCATCAATAGTGGCATCTACTTTATCGTTAACCGCAATGCGCCCTTGCACGCTACCGTGGTGCGCAAACGCATTACCCAGCTTAGTAGTGTTAGTCACTGTAAACTCGCCACCTGCAACAGTAATGGTACCGGTATCGCCTGTTTGGCCACCAGATTCAGCATAAAATGGCGTATGGTTAAGTACAACAATGCCTTGTTGGCCGTCTTCTAAAATAGAAACCGACTCACCATTTGCAAAAACTTCTACTACTGTAGCGCTGTGATGTGTGCTGTCGTAGCCTTTAAATTCAGTGTGTTTTTCTGACTTTAATTGCTCGTTGTAATCGGCACCAAATTTACCAGCTTGCTGCGCTGTTTTACGCTGTACAGCCATGCACTCTTCAAAGCCTGCATGGTCTATTGTCATTTGGCGCTCACGGGCTACATCGGCCGTTAAATCAGCGGGGAAACCATAAGTGTCGTATAATTTAAATACTAAGTCACCAGGAATAACATCGCCTTTAAGCTCGCTTAGGCTTTCTTCTAAAATAGCTAAGCCACGCTCAAGGGTTTTACCAAATTGTTCTTCTTCAATGCGCAGTACTTTTTCGATAATTTCTTGCTGCTTTGCAAGCTCTGGGTAGGCTTGGCCCATTTGTTCAATAAGCGCTGCAACCAGTTTATAGAAAAACGCACCTTGTGCACCAAGCTTGTTACCATGGCGTACTGCACGACGAATAATACGACGCAATACATAACCACGGCCTTCGTTTGATGGCATAACACCATCAGAAATTAAAAACGCACACGAACGAATATGATCCGCAACAACGCGTAGCGACTTATCGTTTAAATCTTGTGCGTTAGTTACGCTTGCCGCAGCTGCAATTAAGCCTTGGAACAAGTCGATTTCGTAGTTTGAATGCACGCCTTGTAAAATAGCAGCAATACGCTCAAGGCCCATACCTGTATCAACAGATTGTTTAGGCAGCGGCTCCATAGTACCGTCGCTTTGACGGTTGTACTGCATAAATACAAGGTTCCAAATTTCGATAAAGCGGTCGCCATCTTCTTCAGGTGAGCCCGGAGGACCACCCCAAATGTGCTCACCGTGATCGTAAAATATTTCAGAACACGGGCCACACGGGCCAGTATCGCCCATTGACCAGAAGTTATCTGAGGTAGCAATACGAATAATACGATCTTCGCTTAGGCCAATATCATTGTGCCAAAAGCCAAATGCATCTTCATCGTCGTGATAAATAGTAACAAGTAGTTTTTCTTGTGGTAATTTAACAACCTCAGTTAAAAACTCCCACGCAAACTTAATAGCGTCTTGTTTAAAGTAATCGCCAAAACTAAAGTTACCTAGCATTTCAAAAAATGTATGGTGACGCGCTGTGTAACCTACGTTTTCTAAATCGTTATGTTTACCACCAGCACGCACACAACGCTGCGCGCTTGTAGCACGCGTGTAAGGGCGAGTTTCGGCGCCTAAAAACACATCCTTAAAAGGAACCATACCGGCATTGTTAAATAACAACGTGGCATCGTTACCCGGAATAAGTGAAGCCGATTGGACAATTTGGTGCTGTTTGCTGGCAAAAAAGTCTAAAAACTGTTGCCTAAGTTGTGCCGTAGTCATGTGCTGCATGTGAAAATCTCACCTGTATTTACTGTGCTTGCATTGCAAAATCAATTTGTTCGTAGCTAAATCCTCGGTACATTAAGTAGCGCACGCGCTTAGCTTTATCTTTGTACTCGAGGTTGGCCGGTGTAGTTGAATACTTTTTGTTGTACGCTTCCTGCGCAAGCTCAAACCAGTCTATTTCAAGCTCTTCAACCACTCTTTCAAGTAGTGAACGGTCAATCCCTTTGCCTATGGCTTCGCTTTGAATGCGCTTTAAGCCATGGCCTTTAAAAATGTGTTTTCTGACAAACCCTTCGCAATAACGTTGCTCGTTAATAAAATTGTGCTCTTCGCACCAATTAAGCAGGGTTTCTATAAACTCGTCGCTGGCTTCTTTTTGCTGAAGCTTAAAGGTTAACTCACGGCGCGAATACTCTTGGCGCCCAAGTAACCACAGTACATAGTTTTTAAGTTTTTGTTTTAACTTATCATCCATTAAGCGTCAAAGCGCCCGCTTTGTTCACTGCTAAGTGGTTTAACATTGCTATCGTCACTTGGCGGTACAACTGGCATAAAAATAGCCTGATAAGATACAAAGAAACTAATGTAGCAAATTGGCATTAAAATCAACAGCGGTAAGAACGATAAGAACATAGAAAGCGCCATAAATAACACACAAATAATGCCAAAAACACTCAATGCGAACAGGTTATGATAAAAAACCAATAACGAATTTTTAAGCGCCGTTAAAATGCGTTTTTCTTTACTAAAGTAAATAAGCGGTACCGCGTAAGCAAACGCCATTAAATACACCGCCATTGCCACTAAAAATAGCACCACACTGGCGCCCGAAATACTATTTAAGGTTTGCTCAAGCGCAATGTTAGGATCAAGCCCCTCTTGGCTCATAATAGCCACCGCATCGGCAAATAGGCCATTAGCTAATAAGGCCATTAAAATACCCGCCCCCATTTGGTAAAGCGCTAAACGTAGTAGTCCTAAACGGTTACCTTTTGCGCTAAAGGGTTTGAGTATGTCGGCGAGCATAATTTTACCGCCCTGCTGCTTGCTAAGCACCGCTTGGTAAAAACCAGCGGTTAAAAAAGGCGTAGCAAGTGCCGCAACAACTTGCAGCAAAGGTAAAAATAACGACAGTATGCCCACTATGCCTATTAATAAGTGCATAACTACAAAGGTAAATGGCTGGGTTTTAAAAATATGCCAACCGGCTTTAAACCACTTTAGCCCGGCATCGGCTTTAAAAATTCGTAATTCGTTAGACATACTGGCTCTTAAATTAAACAAAACACGCCAAGTATAACTTGGCGTGAGGGGGGATTAACAGACACTACATGATTAAATAGTTAAGGTTTTTTAATTTTTTTAATATCTAACATATGTGCGCCGTGTTTTATTTTGGTTTCTAGGTAAGCTTTGTTACCTGTAAGGCCTGCTTTAATATGCGCGTGGGTACCAATAACGGTGTCTACTTCAATGCCGGCATCTTTTAATGCATTAAGCTTTTTAGGGTTATTGGTCATTAATTTAACGTGGCTTAAATTAAGTGCGTTGAGCATTAATACCGCGTCCGAGAAATCACGCAAGTCGTCAGCAAAGCCTAAGTGGTTATTAGCCTCGTAAGTGTTCATACCTTGAGATTGCAGCACGTAAGCATCAATTTTATTATATAAACCAATACCTCGGCCCTCTTGGCGTAAATACAATAACACCCCGCCTTGCTCGTGCATCATTTCAATACACTCATTTAACTGCTCGCCACAATCGCAGCGCGATGAATGAAACACATCACCGGTTAAACACTCAGAGTGCATGCGAATAAGCGGCACATTTTGATTTACATCAGCATTGTTAAATACAAACGCAACGTGTTCTTGGCCGTCTTTTAAGCCACTAAAAGACACTATTTCTGCGGGAATATCACTATTTTTGCCAACATTAAGCTGGGCTCTTGCTCTTACTTGCGCCACGACAAATCCAAATAATTAAATAACTACGACACCATAAGGTGATAATATCACAAATGTTTAAAGTTAGATCGTAGTACACTAGGTTTATGGCAAATATATGGCGATTACACAGCCTATTTTCAATCTTAATATGCAATAAACTCCCACTACCTAGGGCTATTTCCCCAAAACAATGAGAAACTTGAACGCATTTGCTATTTTAATTTTATTACTTTTACCACGCTGCTTATACATTAAGTTAATACACCGCACCTATAAAAAGCTAAAACGGTGTTACCTAGTTACCTCAGTAGGCACTATTAGTACAGTTTAATGACGAAAGTTAGTTACAGCTTAGTGCACATGGGTATTAGGTAATTAGTTAGTTTTATAAGCAAGCGCCCACACAAAAGATAATGAAAACCATTATCACTTGTGGTATTTTGTTTCTAGATTGAACACTAATAGGGATTATTATGAAAGCACAACACCTCGCCTTAGTTATCGGATTAACCTTTACGGCTTTTGCAAGCCAGGCCAATGCAAGCCAAGTAAGCGATGATAAAGCCGCCTTTTCTGATGCATACCAAAGTTATTTAACGGCTGTTAAAAAAGACGAAAACATAGAGCAAGCGGCTAAACATGCCTATACTACAGGCCTTGCGCTTTATGGTAATAAAAGTGATAACACCGCAAGCCTTGCTATTAATTACGCCAAAGCAATTACAGCGCCGCGCTCTATCAACGACAAAAAAAATGTATCAGAGCAACGCTTCGAACTTTACTCGCAAGCCTATACAATACTGGCAAATAACCACGGTAAAAATGCAATAGAAACAATCGATGCCCTAATAGGCAAAGCGGAAAACACCAGCTCGGCCTATCAAGCCGATAACGATTACGAGCGTATAATTGAGATTGCTAAAACGCAAAACAACCCTAAATTCGTTGCCGACATGCAGTTTGAAGCAGCCTCGCTGCTTGCCAAAAAATTTGCTCATAATAAATACCATAAAGCTAAAACACTGCTTAACCAAGCCGATGACTACTACCGTAATAACCTAGACGACAACACCGTAGAGCGCATTAAAGCCGACTTTTTAATGGCGTCGTTTGCTCAAGGTAAGAAAAAATACAATGAAGCCATTGAACGACTAAACCATGTTGTATCGGTATTTGATAACAACTTAAGCTTTGATCACAGCGCTGAGCTTACTGCGCACTCAAAGCTTGTTAACCTTTATGAAAAAACAGGCCAAAGCGAGCAAGCCACTAAGCATTGTTTAGCAATTGCTAAAATGGTACCGTGGAAAAAAACACAAGAGCAAACACCTATATACCGCAAAAACCCTGAGTACCCACAAAACAAAGCACGCCAAATGCGAGATGGTATTGTCGTTGTTGAATTTGACGTAGATACCGCAGGGTTTGTTAAAAACCCAGAGGTAGTTAGCTCACAAGGGGGGAAAGAGTTTGAAAGGTCGGCACTTACAGCACTTAAAAAGTGGCGTTATGCACCAAAATTTGAAAACGGCCAACCCGTTGTTGCAAGTACGCAAGTACAGCTCGACTTTAAAATAGCCAGATAACACGCAAGGTATTATAGCGTCTTTTTTGTTCAGGTAGCTTTATTCAAAGCTTTGCGAGTATTTTATCGCTAGCGGCTTCAATTAAATCGAGCACATTTTCAAAGCCATCATCGCCGCCGTAGTATGGGTCGGGTATGGCGCTTTGGCTTTGCTCGCCGTATTCTAAAAACAATGCCAGCTTGTAATGTAAATCGGTGGGGCATTGCGCTTTTAAGTCAGCTAAGTTTTGTGTGTCGGCCGCTAAAATTAAATCAAACTCAGTAAAATCGCTGCTGCGCACTGGGCGCGAAAAAATACCTTTAAAGCTATAACCGCGTTTTTCACCCGCAGCCATTGAGCGGCTATCTGGCGTTTTACCTTCGTGGTAGCCAATAGTTCCTGCCGAGTCTACTTTTACCTCAACACCTAATTTTTTAGCACGCGCTTTTAACACAGCCTCTGCTGTGGGCGAGCGGCAAATATTACCTAAACACACTATCAGTACTTTTTTCATTAAGGCTCCTTTAGCTAATTTAACCACCTAGGCTTTAAAACTGTTTTAATATAGCCTCGTTATAGTCATCGGCATTTAAAGTCAGGTTATACTTGGCCGCCACACTATCAAGCTCCGCTTGCTTTATAGCTAACTCGTCCATAGTAATGGTGTTATCGTCAAGCTGCCATAAAAGCCGTGAGCCCGCATAACTATAATGAATCGCTAACAATGCATCGGCATTACCCTCGCGCCCTGCCGCTTTTAGCTTTGGCATTTTGCGGGTTATTTTATTAAGCGCTTGTTTAAGCTCCCACACATATACCACTTCGGTCATAAAACTATGGGTACGGTATTTATTTAACAGCCAGCCAATGGCCAAACTTGTTATAACAACACCGGTTAAATTCCAATGAAAGTGACTCCCGCTTTCATCAGGAAACAACGCAATTAACGTTTGCGATATAGCCAAGCTGCCAACAGCTAAACCCGCCGCACACCCTACAATTACCCTATTTAAATGTTTGCGGTAACGTGCTTTATCTATTTGTATGAGTTGCATAACAGCCTAAAAAATTAATAAGTAAAAATATAGCGAACGCTATTGTAACTAAACCCCGCAATTTTTATAAAATTATTTAACCCCTTTTTGATTTGCCCCCCGTTATAGCTTTTAAACAACCCAACTAAGTTTACTCGGAGCGGCTTATGCACACACTTGAAGTACCCAATAATTCAGCATTTATTAAAACATCAACCGCCGTTATTGGCGGCGCAGTAATGACCTTTGCCGCCTTTGCATTTATGCAATACTTAATTAGTGGCGAGCAGCGCGCACCTATAAAACTCGGCGACGATATTATTGTAGAGATTTTTCAGGCACCAGAGGATTCACAAGTAAGGCATATACAAAAAATACAGCCACCACCGCCTGTGCCAAAAACGCCGCCTAAAGCACCACCAATAGATACCTCAAACGACCCTGTAATAGCGATTAACGAATTAACACCAATCACTATTGATGATTTTGGAGATGATATAAATAGCACGATTAACCGCCCTACAGGCGATGCAACACCCATAGTACGCATAAATCCCAAATACCCTACATCTGCCGCGCGCAATGGCATAGAAGGCTGGGTGCAACTGAGCTTTAATATTTCGCCCACCGGCGAAGTAATAAACCCAGTGGTAATAAACGCCGAGCCCAAACGTACCTTTGACCGCGAAGCAATAAGAGCCATAAAACGCTGGAAATATCGCCCCAAAGTAATAGAAGGTGTGGCACAATTACAAACAGATCAAACCGTACAGCTCGATTTTAAATTAGATAACTCTATTTAACGGACTAAACGCCTATGCTACTCAGTATTAAGTCATGGTTATTTGAAACGCCAAGCAAGGATTGCATGGCAAGTTACGCAAAAAGTGGCGACAACCGCTACTTAGAGCAGCTTATTGCCCTCTACAGTAACGACTTATACCACTACCTAGTGACGCAATCTAATACGCATTTAGCATACGACGTAAGCCAACAAACCTGGCTAAAAGTAATCGAAAAACGCCACCTTTACCAAGCGCAAACCACGCCAAAAGCGTGGTTATTTAAACTCGCGCGCAACACATTAGTAGACGAATACCGCAAACAGCAGCGCTTTGTAGAGCTTGACGAAAACACCCACCTCCCCGCGCAGCAAAATGAGCAAGGTAATAACAATAGTATTAGCAATATAAATTACCAAGCGTTCGATAGCGCACTCAAGCAACTGAGCTTTGTACAGCGCGAAGCCATTACCTTACAACAAGAAGGCTTTAGCCTTGCCGACATAGAGCTTATAACGCAAAGCAACCATGAGAGCGTAAAAACAAGGCTGCGCTATGCCAAGCAAAACCTTAAACGTTTATTAGGAGCAAACAATGAACAAGCCTGATGAGCAGTTTGATCAAAAGCTCACTCAACACTACAAAGAGCGAAAAGCACGCACTACACTCAGCGCTTCCCAACAAAAAGCGTTACTTAATAATGCCAGCCATAAAAAGCCCTCAAGGCTTAGTTTTACGCTACAGTTAACCAGCCTTGCCTGCGCACTGGGCGTATTCGCATTTATTGTGTTTGATAGTAACGAGGGCATTAACCACGCACCTAAAACGGTACTTAACACTATCGATATTCACGACTACTCAATTATTAAAACCCACGAAATAACCCCATCGGGCAGTTACACAAGCGCCATTACCGAGCAAAAACACGCACTCGATACTCAGCACGCTAATAGCTTGCGCTTACACCAACAACGCCACATAGAATACGGTACGCTCGTAAAGGTAGATAACGACTGGTACATAGCCAGCTGTAATGACGAGGTACTAGTGCAAATTAAGCAATCACTGCTCAGTGATTTAAAGGGTAAACATGCGGTAGAAAGTGGTCTAAATACGGGTGATATGCTGGCTATGGCGCATAACGGTAAAGGGCAGATTGTAGCACTTAAACATGCGGGTGCTGGAGTTAGGCAGTGTGGGGCTTAGGTGGTTTAGCTCAGTTAATGTTGGTGGTAATTTAGATATATATTACCACCGAGAACACAGAGGCGCTTCGCGCTGCACTGAGGTAGTTAACTATCGCCCATATAATCTAATGGTGAGGAAAGCTCTATAAAATCACGATATTGCTCTTTTGTGAGTTTTTCATATTCATCTTTTATGTAAATATACTTAAGCCATTGTATTGTCATGCCATCTTTCCTAGGACTTCGAACATTACCCTCTGCTAAACTCTTTTCAGCACTTTCTAATCTAGTTATAGAATCACTTTTCGGACTCACCAGTGGAATCAGAGAGCTCACTTTATTTGTAAATAGTCCACAAAAAATATTATCGATAAAACTAGTTAATTTTATAGAGTACTTTCCTTTATCGTATCGGTTTTTTATGGTCCGCATATTATTTAAATAAAATGCATTTGTATAAAGTAATGGATCTATAAAATATATTAACTCCGCTGTTAAATTCTCCTCCATGATATTTTGTTTTAAAAAATTATTTATGCTTATACTTCGAGTCTCACCTTTGTCATTTTCTATTGTTCTTTTAAATCGTCCATTTATAATTTCCTCATAAAGTGGGTGGTCTTTTTCATGGATACAAAACAAAATAGCGAGCACAAGCACATCTACTTTTTTACCATTTGGTAAATTTACAATAATGGCAGTAATGCGTTCAGTAATTTGAATAGCTGTTCTTGCTGACACCTGAAAAGCATCTAATACAACAGAGATATTAGCTAAAGCAGTTTCGGGGTTTTCTGTGCGGGGGAGTAGCTCAATATTTTTACTTTCTAAATACGCAGTTTCAAATTTAGTTGTATCACTATGTACTGATAAAAAATCCTTCAAAGCAGGACGCTTTAAACTGTAACGACTATTAAAAAAACGGCCTAAATAAACCTTAGCGTCAAACCCTTCACCGTATATTGATTTTATTGTATGTTGGAGTTGTTCTGTATCTGTTGCCACAACAAACACGATACCTTTTACATCAAAAATATGTTTAATAGTCTCTAGCATTTCTACTGCATAACTTGGGCGACAACGGTCTAATTCATCAATAAAAATAAATATAGGTAACGACTTATCTTCCTGCTCTTCAAACTTATTTACCCAATCAGCTAACTTCGCTTTGATTACTTCAACGCTTTTATTTTTAGCTTCATGATCTTTAATTAAGTTTTGTGCAAGCGCCTTTACAGCAGGCGAAAAGTCGCTGCCAGTTAACTTGTTAGAATTTTGCTTTTGATCATCTTCAATTTCTTCATCAGAGAATAGTAATGTGTGTAACTCATCTAAATCTATGCCTGATATTTTTTTAGTTAGGCCTTGTGCAATAGCAGGTGCAACAGCCTTAAACATAGAAACTGCACTCTTAGGAATAGTTATATTAAACTTAGCCTGACGTTGAAGCTGCTTTATAATACCTGCAATTACAGTTAAAAATGGGTCGTCTGAATAGTCTTGCTGCCATGCATCAATATATACAACAGGAAAATCTACTATTAATTCTCGTGACCAACGCTTAAGAAAATAGGTTTTACCTGCCCCCCATTCAGCATTGAGATTTAATACATAGTTTTTCTTTTGCTCATCATCAGGCTTACTCTTGTCAAACCCCTCTTGAGCCAATAATCTTGATAAAAATATGGCGTAGCGAGCACGATCTAATTTATCGGCAGGAAAATATTCTTCTAATGGTGGCTTAGTTGCTTTACTCCAATTGAATTCTTTCATTTAATTCCCTTTAAATAGTCTTTTTTACATAGTGCAATATAAAACGCTCTATCGCTGAGTTCTCCGAGCTAACGCCCGACGCGCCAGCAAGCTGTACGCCTACAACAAACACTACATATAATTAGCTTTGGGTGCGCTCATTACATTGGTGATACGTTGGGTTTCGTGTCACTCAACCCAACCTACGTCGCTAATATATTGTAAATTATCGGTAATGGTTACTGCTTTAAAAGTCGTTGTTCTGGATTGTGTAAGTACTTTAAGCCGATTGTCACTATACGTGTATGTACCATTGTTATAACGCGTAGTTGAACATTACCAATAACCACAATTGAGCCTTTACTGATTTCTCCTGAGAGCTTTTGGTTGATCACCTCTTCCAAGCTTATGCCCTCTGGCGCGTCTATTTTCATGTGATATGAGTAAAATATATCGCCTACTAGCGTAACCCCTTTCACTTTAAGTTCGTTGCGCGCTAAGTGACTGTCTTGGTGGTTTGTTTTATCGGTTGCTGTAAAAACTAAATCAACAAAAGGTCTGTTAGCGGGTTTTAAAACAACAAATAAATGATCGTTTGGTTTTAATTTAGTTGAGCCGCGTGGCGGTATGATTGAAGGCCCTCGTGTGATCATGGCTACAACTACACTTTCTGGCAGAGCAGCATGTGACAAACTGCGCCCAGAAACCCTAGAAACCTCACTTAACGTGTACTCTACAATTTCTATATCAATATCATTTAGGGCGGTAATTTCGAGCGTTGCAGCTGCTAAATCGGGTGGCGGCTCTATTAAACTTAACTTTTTAGCCATCCAAGGCATAGTTGAGCCTTGCAACGTGGCCGAGATTAACACCACGAAAAAAACCACATTAAAAATAAGCTCCGCCCCTGAAAGGCCAAACAACAGTGGGAATATAGCTAAAATAATCGGCACTGAGCCTCTTAGCCCCACCCAAGATACAAATAATGTTTCGCGATTATTAAAGCCAAATAATTTTAAAATTGGCGCTACCGCTAGTGGGCGAGCAACAAAAATAAGTGCCAGTGCAATTAACAACCCTTCTAGCCATACATCAACCAACGACGAGGGGTTAATTAAAAGCCCTAACACAACAAACATGGTTATTTGCCCAAGCCACGCTAAACCGTCATGAAACAGAAAAATACCGCGTTTATATACAAATTTACTGTTACCTAAAATAACGCCGGTTATAAATACAGCTAAAAAGCCACTGCCGCCAAGCGTTGCAGAAAGGCCAAAAGAAAGCAGCCCAAATGCGGTTACCATTACTAAATACAAACCTGATGCATTTAATTTTATTCGATTAATCAACCACACCGACACCTTACCAATTAAAAACCCACAAACGGCGCCTACGCCCATTTGCTGGGCAAATAACTGCAGTAAACCAAGCCCTATTGGCATGTCGTTCACTAGCATTTCGAGCAAACCAACCGTTAAAAAAATAGCCATTGGGTCGTTCGAGGCACTTTCTATTTCAAGGGTTGATTTAAGTTTTTTATTTAAGTGAATACCGGCGCTTCGTAAAAGTGCAAATACGGCTGCGGCATCTGTAGAGCCCACAATAGCGCCCAGCAAAACGCCTTGTAATACAGGTAAGTCTAAAATATAAGTGGCGACAAGGCCGGTAATTACAGCCGTTAAAAGCACCCCGACCGTTGCTAAAGCCGAAGCAGGTTTCCACACTTGTTTAATAGAGCTGGTTGGCGTTTGTAGCCCACCATCAAATAGAATAATAGCCAGTGCTAACGTGCCCAGAGCATGCGCAGCCCCTGCGTTATCGAATGATATACCGGCAATACCGTCTTCACCTGCAAGCATGCCCACCAGTAAAAATAGCACCAGTACGGGTAAGCCAACGCGCGCAGATAGCTTGCTCGAGATAACCCCTAGTAAAATTAAAATGGCACTAACAAGAATGATATTATCTATTACAAACATAGTGTGGGTTTACAGCCTTGTATAAGTTAAAAAGTAAGAATTTATAGCTATTAAAAAGCTTAAAGCTCATGCCATACAATAACCTAAAAAATATAAATACGGGTACTTAACTGCATATTTAAAACAAAAAAGCCTGCGATTAAACAGGCTTTTGAGTATTTAAACGAGCAAATTTTACAACACTATTATGCTTGTTACTAAGTACGCTATAAACGTCAATGCGCCGCCGAATAATGCATACGGTAGCTGCGTTTTGACGTGGGTGAGCAAATCACAACCCGAAGCGAGTGCCGATACGGCGCTGGTGTCGGATATAGGGGAGCAGTGATCGCCAAATATACCGCCGCCTAAAATAGCGCCCACCACCAGTGAAGGTGGCAAACCGAGCGCTTGAATAAGCGGTACGCCAATAGGAATAAGTATGGCAAATGTGCCCCACGATGTACCTGTAGTAAACGACATAACCGCGCCGGTTAAAAACAGCACTGGTACAATTAAGTAAATAGGTAGGTAATCGCCCACTAGTGATGCGACAAATACGCCCGTGCCTAGCTCTTTTAAGCTTGCGCCCAGTGTAAGTGAAAGCAATACAATGCTCACCAGCGGTAATAACTCGCCCATGCCTTTAAAGCCGGTGTCGACTAATTGATGGTGAGTAAATTGGCGCGAGCTAATCATTAAAACATATGCAACCACAATGGCTAATACCGTTGCGTATAAAACCGATTTAGAGCCGCTGCCTTCTGCAAGTACGCCGTTGCCGGTGTAAAACATAAAGCCTACCATGCTCACAATTAGGGTAAGTAATGGCACGAGCATGTAACGCGCTTTAGAGCCTTTTACTTCTTCTTTTAGGTCAGTTTTTTGCAGCTCTAGCTTTTGCTCGGCTTCTTTCATTGGGCCGTGTACTTTATCAAACGCGATAGTGTAAAACACAATGACTAGCGTGATAATGGCGTAAAAGTTATACCCTACGCTGCCCCATAAAATAGAAACTGCCGATTCGCTTAGCTCGTAATTGCCAAGTAAACCCAGTACAAATGCGCCCCAACCGTTAAGTAATATTAAAATACACACCGGTGCACTGGTGCTATCAATAATATAAGCAAGGCGCGCTCGGCTCATTTTAAACTTGTCGAACAAGCCGCGCGATACAATACCTGAGGTTAATACGCTGAGGTTTGACTCTATAAATACCGCGATGCCGGTAAACATGGTTAAAAAGCCAACTTGGCGCTTACTTTTTGCAATGCCTTTATTCATAAGCATATTAACGGTGGCTGCTACGCCGCCAGATTCGCGTATGTAGGCAAGCAAGGCACCAATCATAATACTAAATATTAAAATGCGAGTGTTACCCGCCGAGCTGGCTACCGATATTATGCGCTCAATGGTATTTAAAAATGTAGCAAATAAGGTATTACCCTCGCCTTGTATAGCGAGTAAAAATTCTGACGAAGCCACGGCCACCAAAAGTGCCATTATTACTTCTTTTCGCCAAAATACGATAGCGATAGCAATGAGCGGCGGTAATATAGAATACCAAGACATAAATTAACCTTTATTTATAGCGAAGTGCATTCGCTTTATTCACGTTGAAACGCTTATTTTACAGGCTGTTTTAAAAATGTGGCCTGAATTTGTAAACCGCTTAGCTTAATGGATTGGCTTAGTTAAGTCACCTGCAAATAAATCACTTAAGGCACTGCACTTAGGCCATTTTAGCCTAAACGATAATTTATTGATTTAGTAGTGCTTCGTAAATAAGCGATACCACCGAGCCATATTGCGCGGTCTCGTATTGTTTGCCCAAAAACTGGTAATGTTTTTGGCTTCCTTTTATTTTTGTGTGCCGCGCATTGGTCAATAAAATAATGGCTAAATCGTAGGTTGGATCAATAACCGTCACTGTGCCCGTCCAGCCAGTGTGCCCATACGCTTGTGCACTTGCATAAGGGCCAAAATGCCAACGCCTGGCTTGGTTGTTACCTGCAAGCCTAAAGCCTAGGCCATAGGTTTCGTTGTTTAATTGTGGCGTTACAAACTGCGCTAAGGTTGATGCGCTAAATAACTGGGTATTGCCAAAACCACCTTGGTTTAATAGTACTTGGCAAAGCACAGCTAAATCGGGTGCGTTACTAAATAAGCCGGCATGCCCTGCTACGCCATCAAACGAATAAAATGCTCGCTCGTCGTGCACTTCGCCTTGCAAAACATTAGTACGAATATTATCAAAGGTAATACGGCCATCACGGGTATTGCCGCTAAGCTCGGTTGCTGCAAATTCAGCGCGTTTAAAGCCCTTTTTAAGTGGGTTAAATACCGTATTGGTCAGTTTAAGTAGGGCGTAAATGTGTTGCTCGAGGTAGTCATCAAGTGGTTGCCCGGTTATACGCTCAACCAGTACGCCTAAAATCATGTAATCAATATCGGAGTAAACGGCTTGTGCGGGGTATTTATTGCTCAGCGGTACTTGCGTAAGTAACAGCTGCTTTGTGGTTTGGCTATTTTGCGAAAAATACGCATCGCCATTTTTAGTTTCTTTACGATGAAAATCAAACACAGGCGGGTAACCCGCTGTATGCGTGAGTAAACTTTTAACTGTGCGCAACTCGCGGCCATCACCTTTGTATTCGGGTAAGTAACTTTGTACGGGCTTGTTTGTATTTAAAAGCCCTTCGCTTACAAGTTTCATTAGAGCAAAGTTAGTGGCAAATATTTTGGTGTTAGAGGCTAAATCAAACAGAGTATGTGTTTGCATTGGCTCTGGGCGTAGTAGCATTAAATCACTTTGCTGGTACTGTTTGGCATCGCCATAGGCGCTAAGCTTTATTAGTTCACCACTTTTAATAACAGCCAATACCGCACCAGGAAAACCAGCTTGTATGTCTTTTTCAATAAGGGCATCGACCTGGCTAAAGTCTATATTACTTTGCGCAGCGGTATTTAAGGTTGGAAACTCAAAGCGCAAGGTAAGGCTTGCGCCTTTAGGTTTAATATTTTCAACCTTAAACGTATTTACCCCGTTGTGGGTGCGCCTTGCTAGCGAATACTCATATAAAGTATTGGCGGCTAATTGGTTGGTAATATTAAGCTTTTGGTTATTTATAAAAATATCGGCGCTTATCGCGTTATTATTTTGAATTAATAACTGCCCTCGCCCTTTATACGCTTTAAATGTGCCACGGTTATTTACGTACTCACGGCTACTTGGGTTAGCCTCAGGAAAAGTGACAATAACTTGGGCGTTTGGAAGCGTTACTAATTTGCTTTGCTTAAGTTCACTTGCTGTAAACTCATTTGGCTTATTTGTCGTACTGCACGCTACAAGAGTCGCGCTAACAAGTGCCAATAAAGCCTTTTTAAAACAGCTGCTTAATGTTTTTTTTATTACTAAAGCCATTTGCACCCCTTACTTGTACAGCAAATACGGCGCTCGTTGCTTTTTAAATGCTGCAAGCCCTTGCTGCCAACTTTGTTTTATTTGCCGCTCTGATTGCCCTGCTTCAATAGCTAACCGTAGTTTGTTGGTACCAGCCAATTTATCCATAAAATCAGCGCGTTCAAAAAAGGTAATATTGTTTTTAGATAATTTATTATAAGCCGTAATTAAATAACTTAAATCAAGCCCGCGCGTGTTTGTTGTGCGTAAATCGAGCCCTTTTACAGGGGTATTTTTAAATTTAGGGTTTGCTGCCGCCCCTTTTATCGAGCGCGGTGTAAAACTAAAATTCCCAAGCGCAACGGGTGAGTAGCCAATCACTTGAAACGCAAAATCGGTGCCTCTACCAATACTTACTGGCGTTGCCTCAAAAAAGCAAAGCGACGGATACAGCGCAATTGATTGATCGTTAGGTAAATTAGGGCTGGGTTTTACAGGTAAACTGTAGGATGTTGAGCGCGTGTAATGATCAACTGGGATCACAGTAAGCTTTAAATCAGCCGCTTTATTGATCCAGCTTTCGCCTTTGATCATTTTTGCAAGCTCGCCTACCGTCATGCCGTGCAGCACGGGTATTGGGTGCATGCCTACAAACGATTTAAATTGGCGCTCAAGTATTGGCCCATCAACGAAGGTAATATTGGGGTTTGGCCTATCAAGCACAATAAACTCAATACCTTGCTCGGCTGCGGCTTCCATCATGTAATGCATAGAGCTTATGTAGGTATAAAAGCGCACGCCCACATCTTGTATATCAAAAATAATAGCATCTACTTCGCTTAGAGCCTCAGCGCTTGGTTTTTTGTTTTTGCCATAAATAGAAATAAGCGGGATACCAGTTTTGCTATCAACCGCATTTTTAACATGGGCTCCAGCGTCGTAATCGCCTCTAAAACCATGCTCAGGTGCAAAAATTTTGGTTATGTTTATATTTTTAGTGAGTAAAGCATCAACCAAATGAGTATTTTCAACAAGCGATGTTTGATTTACCACAAGCCCAACACGTTTATTTTGTAGCTGCGGCAAATAATGTTTGTATTGAGCAGCGCCAACAATTGGCGTTGTTTGAGCAGTGTGAGCGTGCGCGCCCACATTAAAAATAGTGATAAATAGTAAAACAAAGGTGATGAATACAGCTTTAAACATACAGCAAGTTCCTTTTAAACAAGGTGTTTAAAATACCACAGCTTAAGTTAAAGAGCAGTGAATGGTTTTGAGCTGTACGTAAGTAATTAGAGGCTGCGCTTCTTTCATGAGCACGCTTACGTCTACGCTGAAATTTTTAGCAGGAGTGTTTGTCTGGCTTAACTGTATCCGTCCGGTGATCACCGCCTAGCCTTTAAAATTCCACGGTAATAGACTATCGATATCAGGTGTTGATTGGCACAGCTCATCTAAACACGCGGTGATGTAATCGTATGGCGCTAAGCCGTTGGCTTTGGCTGTTTCGATGATGCTGTAAAGTATCGCGCTTGCGTTAGCA
>NZ_JAQREZ010000004.1:0-137250 GCF_028598715.1 Pseudoalteromonas sp. GABNS16E | reverse complement strand
CGCTCTTGCAGGTCTGGCTTTATCATCAGATAAAGTTTCTTCCCACCAATACGAGGCATGAATTGCCGCCAGTACATCACTAATTCTTTGACTGGCTCCAATTCTTTATTCCGAGCATCTATTCTGCGCATAGCTTGATAGTAACCTTGTCGCGTTACGCCATATGCACGGCATAACGGAGTAAGCTTTATTTGATGGTTTTCTTTTGCGCGCGTGATAGCTCGGATATGTACTTTTTTCGCAAGCCCGCTCCATATTCTTCATCCATAATATTAATCATTTCATCTTTGATTAAATCCTTTAGGCGTAACTCTTCTATCTCGCGCTCTAAACGTTTAATTTTTTGTGCTGGGGTTTCTTTCGATTTAGGCATGTTGGCTATATAAGTTGGTTTAGACCAATCTAATTTACCATGTTTTCGCAGCCATACCAGAACGGTACTGCGGCCTTGAATACCGTAATGACTTTGCGCTTGTTTATAGGTGAAGTCGCCTTTTTCTACTTGCTCAACAATAGATAATTTAAAGCCTAATGTATAATCTCGCTGAGTACGCTTAACGTCTTTAGTTTTAGTGGTTTTCATAAAATAAGTCCTAAATGTGTAAACACATTTCAGGACAAGACATTTTTTAATATACAAAAGCCCGATTTATATCGGGCTTTTTAATGTGTATTTATACCAATTCGCATTAATACTTAATCATTTTCAGGGGCTAAATGTGTCGCTATCTGCGTTAAAAAATTCTCATTTAGAACAACTAAATAGCGAATTTTTTGCCTTGCTATCAACACGTTTATCCATCCTCAAAATAGATCACTTAATTATGCGGATTGGTATTAGAATTATTTTAACAACGCAAATTAGCTAGTCAGCTAAAAACTCTTTAAATACAGTTTCAAACTTGTGTAATTTAGGCGCAATTAAAATACTACAGTAACCCTGCTGTGGGTTTTCGTTGTAGTAATCTTGATGATAATGCTCTGCTGGGTAATATGTGGTAGCAGGGCTAACCTCTGTCACTATTGGCTCGCTAATATGGTTTTGTAGCTGGTCTATCATCTCATTGGTTTTATTTAATTGCGCATCGTTGTGGTAATAAACAACACTTCTATACTGTGTGCCAATATCGTTACCTTGGCGATTTAATTGCGTGGCATCGTGTAACGTAAAAAACATGCTAAGCAGTGTTTCAAAACTCACTACAGCGCTGTCAAATTCCAGTTGCACAACCTCAGCATGGCCTGTTGTACCAGAGCAGACTGATTTATACGTGGGGTTGTCTGTATGGCCGCCGGTGTAACCTGAGCTTACGTTTAGTACACCTTTTACTCGTCTGAATGCAGCGTCTATACACCAAAAACAGCCTCCACCAAATGTTGCTAGTTGTGTTGATGTGCTCATAAGTTGTCCTAATTATGTCTGTTACAGTATTAAGGCGAGCATAAATTGAATACGCCGTAACAGCAAGTTACGGCGCAGTGTAAGCTCAGTTAAATTTCTTCGCTGTCTTTTAGCGGGTGAGAGTCGGCTTGCTTATTTAATTTTTGCTGTAAAAACTCTGGCGACTGTGTGTTGCGGGCTAGGGCATAATACGCCGCAGGCACAACATAAAGCGTTAGCAATGTTGATACAATAACCCCTGTAAATACCACCACACCAATTACCATGCGGCTCTCTGCGCCTGGGCCTGATGCCAATACTAAAGGCACTGCGCTCATTACCGTAGTCAGAGAGGTCATTATTATTGGGCGCAGGCGCTGAGTGGCCGCTTGCAAAATAGCCTCGCTAAATTCTACGCCTTTATCACGCAGTTGGTTGGTAAATTCGACTATTAAAATACCATTTTTAGCGCTTAAACCTATCAGCATTACAATACCAATTTGGCTATAAATATTAAGCGTTAAGCCCGTTGCCCATAGGCCAAACATAGCGCCCATTAGGCCAAGTGGTACTGTTAGCATAATGACAAACGGGTGCATAAAGCTTTCAAATTGCGCAGCTAAAACTAAAAAGGTCACAGTTAGGGCAAGCACAAATACATAGGTCATGGCCGATGCGCCTTCGTAATATAATTGTGATTCACCTTTATAATCTACAGCGCCGTCAATGTCGTTTTCTTCTGCAGCTACTTTGTTTAAAAAGTTAAGTGCTTGTTCCAGTGTATAGCCGTCCGCAAGATTAGCGCTTAGTGTGATGGCGCGCATTCGGTTATAACGGTTTAAGCGCGATGCTGTGGCCTCTTCTTTTAAGCTTATAAGGCTATCTAGCGGGACCAGTTCACCACTGCGTGATTTAAGGTAAATATTTGAAATATCAGTAGGGTTTGTAAAGTCTTGTTTAGTGCCTTTTAAAATTACATCGTATTCTTCACCACGGTCAATAAAGGTGGTAACACGGCGCTGTCCTAACATGGTTTCTAGCGTGGTGCCTACATCTGATACTGACACACCTAAATCGGCGGCTTTGTTTTTATCTATGCTGACTAAAAATTGTGGAAAGGTTTCTTTATAGTCGTGATCGATTCTTACCAAGCCTGGATTTTTTTCTGCGCGCTCTATAATGCGGTCGCGCCAATCAGCAAGTTGTTCGTAATCGTTACCTTGTAGTACAAACTCAATCGGGCGAGAAGAGCCACCACCGCCAATACCACGGCGCATAATAGCAAAGGCACGGACGTCAGTTACTTCGGTCATTTTGGCGCTTATTTCGTCCATAACTTCCCAGGTAGAACGCTTGCGCTTATCCCAATCGGCCATGCCAACGATAGCAACACCACCACTGCCGCCCCAGCCCGGTACGCGCACTAAAACACGGCTTAATTCGCCAGCTTCTGAGTAAGGAAGCAGGCGCTCTTCTATTTTAGCCATATTGGCTGCGTTATTTTCATAACTTGCGCCTTCAGGGCCGCTCATCATAATAAAAAAGGTACCGCGGTCTTCTTTTGGCGTAAGCTCAGAGGGCACTTGCAAAAACAACGAGTAGCTAACAAAACCAGCAAGTACTAGGCTTATCATTAAGCCCCATTTTTTGGTCATATTTGAGGTAAGCGATTGGCGGTAACTGTTTTCAACTTTGCTAAAAACACGGTCCATCCATTGGCTAAATTTACTTTCTTTTTCTGACGCTTTTAAAACTTTAGAGCACAGCGCTGGCGAGAGCGTAAGGGCAGTAATACTAGAGAAAAACACCGCGGCACTTACAGCCATTGCAAACTCTGTAAACAAGGCGCCAATTCGCCCATCCATAAATACTAAAGGTACAAACACCGAAATAAGCACAAGCGTTGTCGCAATAATTGCAAAGCCTACTTCGCGGGCACCTCTAAAGGCTGCTAATAAGGGAGGCTCGCCAAGCTCAATCCGACGGTGAATATTTTCAAGCATTACAATGGCGTCATCTACGACTAGGCCAATTGCTAATACCAGCGCAAGTAAGGTTAATAAGTTGATTGAATAACCCATGGCAAGTAAAAACATAAAGCTGCCAACAAGTGCTACAGGCACAGTAACGGCGGGGATAAGCGTAGCGCGAATATTACCTAAAAAGATAAATATTATTAACACCACTAACCCCATAGAAATGGCAAGCGTGCTATATACTTCGTTGATTGACTCTTTAATAAAAATAGACGAGTCGTAGCTGTCTTGAATAGTGGTGCCCTCTGGCAAATTACGTTTTATTTTTTCAAGTTCACTGCGGGCGTTGTCTACCACTGTTAAGGTGTTTGCTTTAGCTTGCTTTACTATGCCAAGGCCAATCATGTTACGGCCGTTACCACGGAACAGGCTTTCATCGTCGGCGGCTTCTAAATGTACATCGGCAACTTCACCTAAACGCACAAGGTAGCCGTCTTCACCACGTTTAATAACTAAGTTTTGAAAATCACGTTGGTCTTTATAGCTACGCGCTGTTCGTACGGTAAAATCGCGGTCGATAGATTCAATTTCACCTGCTGGTAGCTCTACGTTTTCACTGCGTAGGGTGTTTTCGATATCACTCGAAGTGATCCCACGAGCGGCCATGGCTTGGCGGTTTAGCCAAATTTTCATGGCGTATTGGCGCTCACCACCAATACGTACATTTGAAACGCCATCTACAACGGCTAATCGGTCGACAATAAAGCGCTGTGCATAATCGCTCAATTGCAGCGAGTTCATGGTTTCACTGTTAAGTACAAACCAAGCAATAGGGCTCTCGTCGCTGTTTGACTTAGACACCTCTGGTGGGCGCACTTGCTCTGGTAGGTTGTCTAGTGCGCGAGCAACTCGCTCTCGTACATCGTTTGAGGCTGCGTCAATATCACGGCTTATATCAAACTCAATAACGATATTAGAGCGCCCATTTCTGCTTGAAGAATTAATACTTTTAATGCCTTCAATACCCGATATCCGGTTTTCTAATATTTGCGTTATTTTTGTCTCGACTATTTCTGCCGAAGCACCAGTGTAGTCAGTACTAATACTAACAATAGGGGTTTCAATATCGGGGTATTCTCTAAGTGGTAGCATCGAAAAAGCCACCAAGCCAAATGTTAGCAGTAGTAAGTTAATTACTATGGCAAAAACAGGGCGTTTAACACTCGTATCTGTAATTTTCACCGATTAACCCTCAACACTTACTTTGCTACCAGGGCGAATTTTAATAATGCCTTCGGTAATCACTTGCTCGCCATCGCTAAGGCCTTCATCAATCGCTACCCAGCCGTTATTTCTGCTTGCAACATGCACTTCTACCTTGTTGGCAATACCCTCTTTTACTTGGTATACAAAATGTTTATCTTGCAGTGGGATCACGGCTTTTTCTGGCACCATAAGCGCCTGATTACTACTAAGCTCCAAAGCGGTGTTTAAAAGCATACCAGGGCGTAATAGCCCGGATTTATTAGCAAAGCTTGCGGTTACTTCTACACTGCGAGTAATCGAGTCGATACGAGAACTAATATGGGTCACTTTGCCGGTGAAAGTGCGCCCTGGGTAGGCATCGTTTTGAGTATGTACTTTCATGCCTAGGTTAAGTTGAGATAAATATTTTTCAGGAACTTTAAAGTCAACTTTTATAATACTAATATCATCAAGCGTTGTAATAATTGTATCGCTACTTACATAAGCACCAACCGACACTTCTCGTTTGCCTAATAAGCCAGAAAACGGTGCGGTAATTAGCATTTCATCAAGTTTGGTTTTAGCGCTTTCTAGTTGGGCTTGCGTGGCATCTACGCGAGAAAGCTGCTCTTCTAATAATGATTTAGCGGTAGATTGCGTACGAGAAAGCTCAGTAAGGCGGCTTAACTGACGTTTTTCTTCTTTTAAGTTAATGCCTAGCTCTTTTACAGCGTATTGTTCTTGCTGATTTTGCAGCTGCACAAGGCGTTGGCCTTTACTTACTAAGTCGCCATCTTCAAAATATATGTGTGTAACATAATCGCTTTGTGCGCTTTTTATATAAATTGCTTGGTTTGCGCGTGCACTGCCTATGGCTTCAATCATAACAGTGTTTTCTTGAGACGATACTGTATGAGCCATTACCTGTGTGGGTGTATCACTTGAATTAGATTGTTCACCATGGCTAGATGGCAAATATAAGTACACACTTAAAATAACAAGAAGCGTAATTAAAAATGGAAAAAGAGCTTTACCTGACTGTTTTGAATACATCGTTTTCATACCTGAAAATAAATTGTAAGTATTGTACGAAATAAGACCGTGAAAAGGCGGTTATGTGTCTCATAAATTTGTGCGTTAGGCGTAAAAATTTATGAGACTAATTACTTGTTCCCATTTAACACTAAAATTATGATAAAACGATGAAGCAACCACCGCAGTGTAAAACCTGTTTAACAATGAGAAAAATAATACTTTGGGGTATTGTTATGTTTTTATTTTATATGGCTTTTTACCAATATGGGTAAGCCAAGTTCAATAATAAAATACAGGGCGCAAGGGGCGCGCAATGGCATTGAAGTACTTACTGTAGGCAGCGTAGGTTTGGTATTTATTATGCTGTTTAATTTACTGCGCCCGGGTGAAATTAGCTTAATAGAAATTTTTTTAGTAAGCATGTGCATAGCTGCTATTTTTATTGGTTTTTTAAAAACACAGGAACCTTATTACAGTTTACTGCTTAGTGAGTCCTTACTTGTGTATCAGCATAAGTATGGCCAGTGGCAGTTACATGTTAGTAACTTACACCACAGCGGTATTCCTAAGGTGGCTGACGGCCTTGAATACCTTGAATTAAACGCAGTAGGTTTAAAACTTAATGATATGGACGAATTTTTAAGCGCTATACACCCACGCATTGCCGGAAAACTACTGATAGAGCAGCGTAATTTATTTATGCAAGCTGTTCAAAAACATTGCAAAAATGGCAATTGCCCATCAGAATGGTTAATAGAAGAGACACAATACACCTCACCTAAAGGATTTAGCTATACTGGACTTATAGCTATGTTTGCTAACAGAGCCAAGCACCTTGAGTTGTTAACGGGATATAATTTACTGTTACCCGCAAGTGTATTAGAGACAGACATTTGGTCGTTCAGTGCCGATTTAAATAAATGGAAACGCGCACCTGAACGGTTTATAGCATCGCAAGTTGGACACTAAATGCGATAGTAGGAAAAATAATGAGCCAAGAACGATCTTTTATAAAGAGTGGTCGCAACACCATCATCCATAAAGATAAAAAGCTTGATCTAGTCATTGTAAATGCAGAGCAGCACCCACGTATAAAGGTAACTCAAAATGGTTTGGAGCCATTTAAAGAGGATCTACCTAAAAACCGGCGTGATGCCAAAGAGCGATACCTTGAAATTGTTAATGTAAGTAGCGCTGATATTTTTGGTGAAGAAAAACAGCTGTTGTTTATTCAGGCGCTTGATGGGCGTGAATACAAAGTAGATTACTCAAAAATAGGCACTAAGCTGTTTGTGCGTATTCATCAAGATACGTATATGTAATACCAATCCACAATCATGCTTAATCATTTTGCGAGGCTAAACGTGTTAAAAAGTTCTCATATAGAACAACTGACTAGAGAATTTTTTGCCTAGCTACCAACACGTTTTCCAGCCTCAAAATGGAGCACTTAATTAAGCGAATTGGTATAACTCTAAATGGCATCTTTATTGCTAGTGATTACACTATAGTAATTATTTGACATTATAGGTGCGTTTTATGAAAGCGTTTGCTTTTACTCCCCTTATATCTTGTTTTTTATTGGCTGCCTGTGGCGGTGGAGGCGGCGGTAATGAAGACTCTGCTGTTGAAACCACGGTTAATGCCGGAACCGATCTACAAGTTGTAGAAAAAACAGAGTTTACAATCACCGCACAAGGCTCACCAGCCGACGGTACCTTTACTTGGCAGCGCGTTAGTGGCCCATCTGTGGACGGCTTCCCGCTTGAAGGTGCAGAGCAAACAATTACTGCGCCCGATGTTAAAGCCGACAGTGAACTTGTTCTATCTGTAAGCTATCAAACAGATAATGGCAGCTTAGTTAGTGACAACGTGAGCATATTTATTACCTCAAGTAATCAATTACCGCTTGCTGTTGTTAGTCAAACAGCCCCAGAAACACTGCCTTCAACCTATAACGACACCGTAACGTTAAGTGCTGAAGAGTCGAGCGACCCTGATGAAAATGGCCAAATTAATAGCTATCAGTGGCAATTAATTTCAGGCCCTGATTTAGATGTAACCGACTTTGACAACTCTACGGTAAGTTTTAGCCATCCGCTGCTTGAATCAAATACTAATTTAATATGGCAATTAAGCGTTACCGACGACGAGGGCGGCGAGGCAAGTACTGAATACAGTATGACATTAAATAAAACAGACGAGCTGGTTGTGGCCAATGCCGGAGATGACCAAAACGTTGAAGAATTTGAGGAAGTGACCTTAGATGCAAGTGAAAGTGACACCCTAACAGATACGTTTTCATGTAGCTGGCAACAATTAACAGGCAATGCCGAAACGCTGGCAAATACTAGCCAATGTACCACGACATTTTTTGCCTCCGACGTTGATTTAGATACCACATTGAGCTTTGAAGTCACTGTTACTGATTCTAAAGGGCGCACTGACACCGATACTGTATTTATTGACGTATCACCAAAAGCACTAGGGCTAATTAACGACAGTGGCCTAGGCGAGTGTTATAACAATACCCAACGTATCAATTGCCAAAGTAGTGACTTTCCGGGTCAAGATGCAGAGCTTGGCCGAGACAGCTTTGCCAACCAACTCGATAAAGCAGGCCAAGGTAACCTTGCGTTTGACTACACTAAGCTAAATCAGTTTGCTGATGAAGTCGCGGATGATAGTGACGACTTTACTTGTATACGCGACAACGTAACGGGGCTTGTGTGGGAAGTGAAAAGTGTAGAGTCAGGTACATTACCTAATACCACCTTACGCGATGGCCAAAATCATTACTTTTGGGATTTAGGCACGACAACCTTTACCGATACCAGTACCGCTAATACCACCTGTCCAGATGATACAAGCTGTGGTGTGCAAACCTATATAAATGAAGTGAACGACTTAGATTTTTGCGGCGGTACCAATTGGCGCTTACCAACTTACACTGAGCTGTTGAGCTTAATAGATTATGGCAAGCAGGGCGAAAACGTATTAATTGATGAAGCGTTTTTTCCAAATATGCCAGAAGCAGGCGCTATAGATGATGTGAATTTACCGTACTGGACATCACAAACTGCAGCCGATGGTACCAGCTTATCGCAAGCGTACATTATCGATATGAGCAACGGGAATGACTTAGCCTACCCGAAAGAAAAATACGCGTATGTACGTTTAGTCAGAAGCCGATAGGAGAAAATCATGAAAACATGCTTACTATTTTCAATGGCTGTATTTAGCGCAAGCTTTCAACTAGCCGCAGCGCAAACGTGTTACGACGGGGCGGATACAACAACACCAACCACTCGCTTCACCCTTAATGAGGATGGCACAGTGTTAGATACAGAAACAGGCCTAATGTGGCAACGTTGTAGCTACGGACAAGTTTACGATAGCGACACTGAAACATGTACAGGCTCTTCTCCGTCACTTAATTGGCAAGAAGCACTTAGAGGCGCAGAAAACGACACCACTGCCGATTACGACGATTGGCAGGTGCCTAATATTAAAGAGCTTGCCAGTATTTTAGAGCACAGCTGCACCGAGCCAAGTATTAACGAAGAGGTGTTTTTAGGCACTAAATTGCAAAACTACTGGAGTAATACCTCAGGGGTAAGCACGATGAGCTCAGCATGGGTTTACCAGTTTGATAGTGGGCTTAATAGCTTACATGCTAAAACCAGTGACGTGTATTTACGTTTGGTGCGTTACGAAAACTAAGTAAAATAAAATAGCCAAGCACTTAGCTTTAATACAAAAGCGCCGCTAAATTTAGCGGCGTTTTTTTGTTTTACATAAATTTACGTTATTTCAATAATAAAGCGCATACAACGTTGTTACTTTGTCGTTTTTTTTGCCATTATAGGCCGAGTTTTAATGACGAAGGAACATTGCGGTGTATTTAAGCTACTTTGGCTTGAGCGAAAAGCCATTTTCGATCTCGCCCAACCCCCATTATTTATTTTTAAGCGAACGCCACAAAGAGGCACTTGCCCACTTAACCTATGGTTTAGGCGAAGATGGCGGGTTTGTATTGCTAACCGGCGAAGTGGGAACAGGCAAAACCACCATTACCCGCAGTATGTTAGAGCAACTGCCAGAGAACACTCAAGTTGCAATGATCCATAATCCGGCACTGTCGGAGCTTGAACTTTTGGCCAGTATTTGTGATGAGCTAAACATTACTTACGATGCCCAAAATGCCACCCTTAAAAGTTTAACCGACATTATTAAGCAGCACCTAGAGGCTAATAACAAAGCGGGCGGGCACACAATTTTAATTATTGATGAAGCGCAGCTCCTTGCCCCCGATGTGCTTGAGCAATTACGACTATTAACTAACATAGAAACTGATCATAAAAAACTGCTACAAATAGTCTTAGTGGGTCAACCAGAGCTTCAGGCATTATTAAAACGTACTGAGCTTAGGCAGTTAGCCCAGCGAATTACAGCACGGTATCATTTATTACCGCTCACCCAAGGGCAAACAGTTGCGTATATAAAGCATCGTTTACATATTGCCGGGTGTGATAAAGGCGTTTTTTCGCTCGATGCTATGCAAGCTGTACATCAGTTAACTGGCGGCATTCCACGCTTAATGAATTTAGTCTGTGAGCGCGCGTTAGTCGGGGCTTTTTCTAAGCAGCAGCTTATTGTTGATAGTGATATTATAAAACAATCAGCCCAAGAATCACTGCCTATGGACTTTGTGGCTGCGCAGAATAATGCGCCTAAATCCACTGGCCGTGTTTATTATTACTTAGCATTTGCTGCTTTGTTTGCAGTAGGTGTTGGCATGTCGTTTATTATATAGTTAGGTAATTTATGTCTTATTTATTAGATGCATTAAAGCAATCTCAACAAGCAGGTATGAGCGCCGAGCAATATGATTTGCAGTCAGCGCAGTTAAAACAGCAGCAAGCACTTACGCGCTATAAAAAAATGGTGTGGCTACTTGGCGGCGCAATTGCAGCATTTATTGCCATAGCGGGTGGCTTTACAGCGGGTAAGTGGTTTCAAAGCAGCGCACTATTAAAAACAAGCCAGCCGGTTGACGTTGTTAGCACTGATAGCAAAAAACAAAAACAAGCAGTAACAGATGAGCCAACTACAGCGCAAAATAAATCCGAAAAGCCTGTAACATCACCGTCTTCAGAGGCTGAAAAAAATAGTAATAAAGCAACGATTGAAGGGCAGTTGGTGTATGTACAAACACCTACCGGGGTACAAAAAATGTTGCTTACCCCACAAGGGCAGTATATCCCTATTAATGATAATCCGGCGCAGCAGCAACCAGGTTACAATGTGCAAACCCCTATAAATGCTAACGGGTATAATCAAAATGCGTTTAATCAGCAAACTTACAATGCACAGCTACCTAATACGCAAAGCTATAATCCACTTGCTTATAATGCACACGGCCAAAACACGCAATTTATGCAGCCGCAAGCACAAAATACAAGCTCAGCAGGTTTAGATATGAGCAAGTATAAAGTGCTTGGAAAACCACTGAATGGTGAAAATACCCCAAGCACGCAAGCGCCGCAAAGTAGTCCGGAGCTTGATGCTGTACCGAGTAAATTAAAAGATGCCTTTGCGCAAGCGATAAAAGACTCGGAGCAAGAACAAGATTACGAAGTAACGCAGGCCTCACGCAGTTCATCTCGAGTTAAACCGGTTGAGCTATTACCTGATGGCTTACAAGCCATGCTGCCAAGCATTAAATACCAAGCACATATATACTCTTCAAGTGCAGATAAACGCTGGATAAAGCTTAATGGCAGAGAGCTACACGAAGGGGAGAGCATAGGGGCACTAAAAGTGCGCGAAATTACCCCAGAGCAAAGTGTACTTGATTTTGATGGTTATGAATTCAGTATTAAAGCTTTGCAGGATTGGCCGCAATAAAGCGCAGCTAATAAAGTAAAGCCGCAAAACTGCGGCTTTACTTTTTAACTCAAGGTAAAATAGCGTTTTTGTAAAAGCGCTCTAAATCAATGTTGTAGTCGGTCGGCTTAACAGTTAATTCGAGCTTGTCGGCTGTTTTTTTATTTGCCAAGTTTATATCTTGCATTTCCGTGTAGCGACCGTGCTTAGCACTATAAAATGTTTTAACCACCGGCTTTAAAGGTGTTTCAGGGTTACTCTGTGTAACCAATCCTACTTTTTGGCTAGATAAGCGCACTAAGGTGCCTACTGGGTGAATGCCAATACATTGGATAAATTTAGTAAGTAGCTCACCATCAAAGCTATCAGGGCAACCATCTTTTAAAATTTTAAACGCTTTTATAGGCTCCATACCGGCTTTATATACCCGCTCTGCCGTAAGTGCATCATATACATCTACAATTGACGCCATACGTACGTATTGGCTTATCTCATCACCTTTTTTGGCAAACGGATAGCCTTTTCCGTCTAAGCGTTCATGGTGTAAGCCGGCAATGTCTACAGCAATTCCCGTTAACCCTGCTTCTTCCAAAATTTGCTTAGAATACAGAGCATGGTTTTGCATAATTTTAAATTCGTCATCACTAAAGCGGCCCGGTTTATTGAGCACTTCGTCAGGAATTTTAATTTTTCCTATGTCATGTAACAAAGCACCTGTAGTGAGCTCTACAATAATGTCGCGCTCTATGCCTAAGTGCTTTGCAAAAATACCCATTAAAATAGAAACGTTGATAGAGTGCTCAAGTAAGTAAGCATCTTTTTGGCGCATTTGCGTTAAGCAGGCTAGGGCATCTTGGTTTCTAAAAATAGAGTCCATAAAGCCACTGGCAAGCTCTTTAAAAGGCGCTATGTCTATATCTCTACCCGCTTTTATATCGCCAAAGGCCTTTTGTTGAAGTGTTTTAGCTTCGTCGTAGAGCTTTTTAGCTTTGCCCATTTCTTGTTCGCTACTATGAACTTTAAGCCAAGGGTCGCGCTTTTTAATCTCTGCCTTAGGCGCTGGGGCTTGAGTGTCGGGCTCGGGTGTAGTTAATGTTTTATCTGGATCTATCTCTATTTCTAAAATGCCCGCTTTTTTGAGCTTATCGATACTCGCCTGAGTTTTAACCCAGCCTTGGTTTTTAATTTTAATGCGCCCAGTTTGTTTTGTAACACTTTGAACAAACATGCCAGGCTGTAATTACGAAATAGAGATAACTTTCAATTTTTTTACTTCTGTAATGGGTCTTTGTTTAAATTAGCATCATTATACGTTGCAGGGTAAAAAAAAAGGCACTTTTAAGTGCCTTTTTTTACATTTTTAGTTAATTAGTACTAGATGGGCTATTCGTCATCTTCTACTAGGGTCATCAGTGAAGTATTACCACCAGATGCGGTAGTATCTATACTGATCGTTTTTTCAGTAATTAAGCGCTTAATTAACGTATCGTAATACTCTGAAGTAATTACTGGCAAAATAGCACCTTTACGCTGTGCAAGTTGTTGGCTGAAGTAACCTAAACGAGACGAACGTGCAGCAACCACCGCACCCGCTAAGTGAGGGTGAGCCAAAATAGCTTGTAGCTGATTAGGTTTTGCAACCTGGAACACGCCCTCAGCAACGCCTGTGGCAATAAACTTATCTTTAAAGGCTACCGCTTCATCGTAAAATAGCTCTGATGCTACGGTAATTACTGTATTACCTGCAGCAAGTGCTGTGATGATTGAAAGCGCCCAAAAGTTAAATGACGTGCTTTTATCTGCATAACATACTACACAACCACGTGCTTCAAGGTGCAAGGTGTTTGATTCACCAGTAGGCCCAGGCAAAGTGGTAAACTTACGCATGTGTTTTTCTAAACGGTTAAGTTGTGCACGGGCTTCTGAAAGCGTTAATGCCAAATCATCCGCTAGGTCATCAATAATTTCGACCGTTGCTACTTTAGCAAGCAACTGACGAACAGCCGATACACGGTCATTTAGCGGTGTTGCACGCCAAATTTTCTCATCGCGCATTGAGTTAGCCATTAGCTTTTCAACTTGCTCGTTTGCACCGCTGTAATGGTGTAAATCAAGCTCATCTGGCGTTAGGTTAGTCATTTGCACGTTATCAGGTGATGCTTTCTCTTTTACTAAACGCTGCAGGTAGTTAGGGCCACCGGCTTTAGGGCCAGTACCAGATAAACCACGGCCACCAAATGGTTGCACACCTACAATGGCACCAATCATGTTGCGGTTTACATATACGTTACCCGCACGCGACATTTTAGCTAGGTACTCACAACGCTCTTCAATACGTGAGTGAACACCCATGGTTAAGCCATAACCTGTGTTGTTAATTTGGTCAATCACGTTGTCGATATCATTCGCTTTAAAGCGAACAATGTGCACACATGGACCAAATACTTCACGTTTAAGTACTGATAAATCTTCGATTTCGTATAAACGAGGCGCAAAAAAGTAGGCGCCATTTTCGGTGTTATCAGGGATCTTACACTCGTAATGAAGTGTTGCATTACCTTTTAAGTATTCAACATGATCATTTAGCGTTTTAAGGGCTTTTTCATCAATTACAGGGCCTACATCGGTAGAAAGTAATGACGGGTCGCCAATATGCAGCTCGGCGAGTGCGCCTTTAAGCATTTCTATAATGCCATCGGCTACATCTTCTTGTATAAACAATACACGCAGTGCTGAACAACGCTGACCTGCGCTTTGGAAACCTGAGCTTATTACATCATCAACAACTTGCTCTGGCAGCGCTGTTGAATCCACAATCATACAGTTTTGGCCACCGGTTTCTGCAATTAACGGTACTTGAATATCGTTACGCGCAGCCAGTGTTTGTGAAATCAGTGTGCCTGTTTCTGTAGAACCGGTAAACATAACAGCCTGAATACGCTCATCAGGTACAATTGTTTTACCTACCTCAGAACCACGGGCAATTACCGGCTGTACTACATGCTCTGGTAAGCCAACCGAAAGCATTAACTCAATAGCGCGAAGTGCAATTAAGCTTGTTTGCTCTGCAGGTTTTGCAATAACAGTATTACCAGTCACTATCGCAGCGGCCACCTGACCTAAGAAAATAGCAAGCGGGAAGTTCCACGGGCTAATACATAAAATTACACCGCGTGCTTCAAAGCGCTCATCGCTTGCAAGTTCTTCTGCACGTGCCGCATAGTAACGACAAAAATCAACGGCTTCACGTACTTCGTCAATACCATCTTGCGCAATTTTACCGGCTTCTTTAATACAAATAGCGACGAGCTCGTCGTGGTGACGCTCTAGAATATCTGCCACGCGGCGTAATAAATTAGCACGCTCTTTTACAGATGTTTGCGACCATGACTCAAACGCCGCTTCTGCATTGGCCAAAATGTCTTTCATCTCATCGCCAGATTGGAGTTTAACGTGGCCGATGATTTCGTTGTGATTAGCTGGGTTTTTAACTGCTAATGCGCCTTCAGGTACTTGGCTTTGATCAATTAAGTGATCGTTAAACCAGTTTTCAAGGTTTTCTTTGAATGGCGTAATTACATTAATATCGGTTAAGTCCATGCCTTTAGAGTTAGCACGTTCATCGCCGTATAAGTCGATTGGCATTTTAATTTGCGTATTGTACTTATTACGTAAACCTTGCAGTGTTTCTACTGGATCAGGTAATAGCGACTCAACAGGTTTAGTGGTATCTACAATGGCGTTTACAAACGATGAGTTAGCGCCATTTTCTAGTAAACGACGTACTAAGTAGGCAAGTAGGTCTTCGTGCTGGCCAACGGGTGCATAAACACGGCATTGAATTTTTTCTTCATTTACGATTTGGTCAAATAAAGATTCGCCCATACCGTGTAAACGCTGGAATTCAAATCCGGTGTTATCGCCTTTAGCAACTTCTAAAATAGTGGCTGCAGTGTAAGCGTTGTGTGTTGCAAATTGCGGGTACAGTACATCGCGTGCTTCTAGCATTCTAATAGCACAAGCTTTGTAAGATACATCGGTAGTTGCTTTACGCGTAAATACTGGGTAGTGCTCTAAACCATCTTGTTGCGTGGTTTTAATTTCTGTATCCCAGTAGGCACCTTTTACAAGGCGAACCATCATTTTACGGCCTACACAAGTAGCAAGTTCAGTTACCCATTCAATAACAAAAATAGCGCGCTTTTGGTATGCTTGTACGGCTAAACCAAAACCTTGCCAGTTACCTAAATCTTCATCGCTAAATACCGCTTCTATAACATCTAACGAAATATCTAAGCGGTCAGCTTCTTCAGCATCAACCGTAAAGCCAATGTCGTATTTTTTAGCAGCAAGCGCGAGCTCTTTCAGTTTAGGTACAATTTCGGCCATTACGCGGTCTTTATGCGTGAACTCATAACGTGGATGAATAGCAGAAAGTTTAACTGAAATACCTGGGCTTTTAACTGGGCCACGGCCATTTGCCGCTTTACCAATTGCATGGATTGCGTTCATATAGCTGTCGAAGTAACGCTTGGCATCTTTCATTGTGCGCGCGCCTTCGCCTAACATGTCGTATGAGTAAACGTAGCCTTTTTGCTCTTTTTCAGCAGCGCGTTCAATGGCTTCGTCAATGGTGCGACCCATAACGAACTGCTTACCCATAATTTTCATGGCAAAGTTTACAGACTTGCGAATCACAGGCTCGCCTAAACGACCTATGGTCTTTTTAAGCATGCCAAATTGCTGTTCTTTGGTTTTATCTGTGTAGTTAACCATTTTACCGGTTACTAATAATCCCCACGAAGAAGCATTAACGAATAAAGAATCGCTGCTTCCTAAATGAGAACTCCAATCACCTTTAGCAAGCTTGTCACGAATTAACGTATCTTGCGTGGCTTTGTCTGGTACGCGAAGTAGGGCTTCGGCCAAACACATTAACACTACACCTTCCTCACTAGAGAGTGAGAATTCATTTAAAAGTGCGTCTACACCGCTTTGACCGTCTTGATCTTTTCGAATGTTTAAAACAATCTGGCGAGCTCTTTCCCATGCACGGCTTCGTGCTTTAACACCCACTTCTGCAAGTGGTAAAATATGATCAATAACAGCATTTTCATCAATGCGGTAAAAATCACGAATTTTCTGTCTTGTAGGACAGGTTGTTGTCAAATCGCCATTGAATAACATAAGCAACCCTTAGGAATGTTAATATGTAAATAGTAGAACAAAATTTATGTGCTTGGGCTGTTGAGCTAAAGCAACTTTGCTACCAATAAATTACCAGTGATGTAATGCGTGCATTCTAATTAAATTTCAGCAGAATATGCTGGTTAAATTTCACGATTTACGATAATTTACAGGGCATATTTTCAACTTATCCGTATAAAATTCTGTATGACAAGTCCAAATAGATTACGCCTGCTTGATCGTATCGATTTAGCAATATTAGACGTTCTTCAAAAGAACGGCAGAATTTCTAATGTTAACCTAGCAAAGCAGGTTAATTTAAGTCCTAGTCCATGCCTTGACCGTGTAAAACGTTTAGAGCAAGAAGGCTATATAGAAGGGTACTTTGCAAAGCTTAGCGAACAAAAGCTGAATCAGAGCTTAGTAGCGCATGTGCAAGTATCGCTGGTGACATCTAACACGGCCGTTTTTAAAGTATTTAAAGAGCATATACTTAAAATTGAGCAAGTTGTAGAGTGCGATATGGTAGCGGGAGGGTACGACTACCTGCTAAAAATTAGGGTCTCGGATATGGATGAGTATCGACAGGTGCTAGGAGACTTGGTCGATATTCCGGGAGTAGGTACTCACCATACTTACATGGTAATAGAAAAAATTAAGCAGGATCCTGGTTTACGTTTGGATGTTTAAAAACCAAATGCTTATTGCAATACATTACACACACATTAAAAAAGCACCTAAGGGTGCTTTTTTAATGAATAGCCAGCGGCTATTAAACTTAGTTAACCAAGGTTTAGGTTAATTAAGCCCACCCTTCGTAGCGCTTACGGCGCGAAAGTACAACGGTAAGTATAATACCTAAAAACAAACCTATAAAAGCAATAGCGCCACCATAAGTAAGTAGTTGGCGTTTTTCTTTTGCAGTGGCAGCTTGTTTTTGAGCACGTTCTTGCTCAAGTGTTGTTTGCAGCTCAGTAATTTGTTGATTAAGCAATTTGTTTTGATTAGTTAAGCTTTGATTATGTTCTTGTAACTGAGGTAGCTCAATTTGTGCTTGGCGTAGTTTGTTTTGCACTGTGCTCATTTCGCTACTGAGTGTTTGATACTGCTGATGAAGCCCTGGTGTTTGCGATATAAATTTAGACTCAACCCAACCTTCACGGTCTTTATCGTCTTTTATTTTTATAAAGCCGTTTTCTTCTTTTGATAGCACGGTTAATTTAGTACCCGCATCTACAGAGCCAAGTAAGCGGTAGTTTTTACCTGCGCCAGAGCGCATAAAGGTATATAGATTATCGATTATATAAGCTGAATTTGCATCTGATGAATTGGCTGTTTGAGCTTCTTGTGCTTGGCTTATAAACGAGGTGGCTGTTAAAAGTAGCCCTAGTAAACAGTGTTTTAGCATTTATCTACCTTGTTAGTCTATCCGTGTCCGTTGTGGTTGTGATTGAGATTTTCACATAAGTAGTGAGATAGTATGGATTAAACGCGTTAATAGCAAGGTTGATATTGTAACCCAGTGCGGGTATTGCTCAGCCAAAAAGGTTAAAAAATTTGCAAAATGAGGTGGCTTTGTTTATTTTGAGCACTTATTTATTTTAAAGGTAATCCTCAACCCTAATGGATACTGAGATAGAACTGAAGTTTTTGGTATCAGATGCCGTTGTTCCACTGATCCCCTCGCTAATCACACAATTTGCTAAAACGGTTATTAATAAACCTTCACGTAGTTTGCAAAATGCCTATTACGATACCCCAAGTAGAGAGCTAAGAGCCCTTGATATAGGTTTTAGAACTCGCTGTGCCGACAGTAAATGCGAACAAACAATAAAGCTTGCTGGCGAAGTTGTGGGCGGGCTACACCAACGTCCTGAATACAACTTACCCATTGAATCAAGCCGTCCTGATTTATTAGCATTTAATAATGCTATTTGGCCTCATGGTATGCAAGTAAATGCTATTAGCGATAATTTATATCCTATTTTTAGCACTAACTTTATTCGTCGTACTTGGTTAATAGAAACCCCAAATGGCGCAAAAATTGAAGTCGTGCTAGATAAAGGCGAAATAGCTGCATCAGGTAAGGTTGATATTATTAGCGAGCTAGAAATAGAGCTTGTTGAGGGCAACAGAGACGAGCTATTTGCTTTGGCAGATAAACTTGTTAGCCAAAACTGTATTCGTTTAGGGCTTTATTCAAAAGCAGCTAGAGGCTACCGACTAGCCGATGAAACACCGCTTAAACCAAGTAAGTCTATTGGGTTTGTAAAATTAAAAAAACAAGCAACTCAAGAGCAAGCACTAATAGAGGCCATGAACTTTGGTATTCGTTTTGTGCAAAAACATGAGCAGTGTTATTTTGATAAACCAAGTTTAAAAACGCTCAAACGTGTGACTGATGGCATTAGCTTAATTAGGCATAATTTTTGGTTGTTTGACGATATTGTAAGTAAAGACAGTACTGAGCAATTAAGAACAGAGTTAAAGTGGCTGTTAAGTGAATTAGCCTGGGTTGAAAATGCAATTCAGCTAAAAACTTATACATCTAAACGCCATGCATTTTATAAAAAAATAAATGCAGCGCCTGCATTAGCGCAAGTTATTAACGATTTAAAAGAGCTACAGCCAAGCATTGATGATATTAATGCTTTGTTTCAAAGCGCGCGATACAATCGTTTATTGCTGTCGTTGACTACTTGGTTGGTAGATAAACAATGGCGTAAGTTTTGGGGGCAAACTCAACTACAGGCAGCAGAGCAGCCAGTAGCTAAAATTGCAAAACGTTTATTTAATAAAGATTGGCAAAATTTAGATAAGTTACTTCCTAAAGAGCAAACGCTTACTGCACAAGATTATTTAAGCTTACGCACCCAACTAGAAAACAGCTTATTAAGCGGTAATTGCTTAGGGTCATTGTTTGACAAAGAAGAGCGCTTAGAATTTAGACTGCCGTGGCTGGATATTTCTCATGGTATGTACGAGCTCAGCACGCTGGAATATTTAAAGCAGCTTTGTGGCGGGCAAGAAGACGAGCAGTTGGCTAAAATTCAACAGTGGCTAGATCAAAAGTCAGATTACTTAGTCAGTGCAATGGAGCAAAGCCGTTTAGCGTCTTTTGATATAGAGCCGTACTGGCAGTAATATATTTAAGCAGGTGTTTATGGGCGCCTGCTTTTATCTTTTTGTTGAAACTTTCTTAAACCTCCTTAATTAAATAACCTCTTAATTTCTACGTAATAAAAATGGTGCGTTAGTCACTCGTTAACTATGCTTATAGTCATAAACCTACAACGGTAAGACTAATATGAAGTGTAGTGTTGTTTTGCTTTTTTTATTCAATAGTATGGGTGTCTATGCTCAAACCTTTACTTTTGGTGTAGTTCCGCAATATGAGCCTCAAAAACTCACTGCAATATGGCAGCCCTTTCTTAATAAAGTAACCGAAAAAACAGGCGTGCAACTACAGCTTGTTACCGTGGAATCAATCCCGGTTTTTGAGCAAGGGTTTGCAGAAGGCGATTACGATTTTGCTTATATGAACCCATGGCATAGTGTGATTGCTTACGACAAGCAAGGCTATTTACCGATAGTGAAAGATGCTGCGCGCCATTTGCAAGGCGTATTAGTGGTCAATAAAAACAGTAATATTGAATCCGTTAAGCAGCTTGAAGGCGCCGAAATTGCTTTTCCTGCGCCTAATGCGTTAGGCGCTTCTTTATTAATGCGGGCGGAGCTTGCCCTATTGTATGGCTTAACAATAAAGCCTGTGTATGTTCAAACGCACTCATCTGTTTATTTAAATGTGGCACTTAACGCAACGCCTGCCGGCGGCGGGGTGATGGGCACATTAAAGCAACAGCCTCAAAATTTGCAGCAAAAGCTAAAAGTTATTTACAAAACGCGTAAGGTTAGCCGCCACCCCATTGTGGTTCACCCTAGAGTAAATAATCAGGTACAAGCGCAAGTTCAACAAGCAATTATAGAAATAGGGAGCGACCCTAAACAAAAACACTTACTAGCGGGTATTCCTATAATTAACCCAAGTAAAGCAAGCATTGACGATTATAAACAATTAACGCAATGGGGTTTACGCTCGTTTTATGTTGAAAATTAACTGGTGGCGCAGCCTAAGGGTTCAAAGCTTTATTGCGGTAATGGCATTTGGCTTTTTATTAATATGCTTATTTATTTTTTACGCTTTGCCAGAGCAAGCTAGGTGGGTAAACAATGGCCTTTCTAGCGCAGCGCAGCGCTCTTTACAGCAACTATCCACATCAATAAAAACCCCTTTATTAACTCGCCAATATGCACAGCTTTATGAGCAAATAGACGCGCAACTTAATACAAACCCCAATTGGAAAGCAATTAGAGTAGTAGAGCCGACTACAGGTAATCAGTTATACCCTTTAGATGAGTGGCACCTGTTAGCGCAGCAGGGCAATGTTACGTTAAATGAGCGCATCACTTTTTTAGATAAACCTTTGGCTGAAATAACGTTAGTCGTTAATTTTGAGGACGAAATAAACGAAGCGGCCAAACTACATTACACGTTAATTTATATTCAGTTTTTTATACTTGTGGTGTTTTTTATTGGCTTAGCTTGGTTGGTCGATTATAGAATTACCAGCCCTTTACGGGCGCTCGAAGTCGCCTTTTCTAAACTGGCTAAAGGGAACTTTGATTGCCACGTTAGCGTTCAGCAAAAAAATGAGATTGGCAGCGTCATAAATGCATTTAATAAAATGGCCGATGAGGTTGCTACTAATCATCAAAAAGTAAACGCGCTAAGAATTCAAGCCGAGTCGGCCAGTAAGGCTAAGTCTGACTTTATGGCGAGTATGAGCCATGAGCTTAGAACGCCGTTAAATGCGATTTTAGGGTTAGCGCAGCTTTATCAATATGACAGTAAAGCAACCGAGGTACACAAAGACAATGCGCAAAGTATTTACCAAGCTGGGGAGCATTTACTTTTACTAATAAACGACGTGCTAGATTTAACTTCTATTGAATCGGGGAATATGCAGTTTAATTTTGAATATGCCCCCGTGAAAGACATGCTACAGCATAGTATTGAAATGGTGAGCGAACTTGCCAGAGTTGAGCTTGTTACTATAGACACACACAATATTGACTCCCTTGAAGGTATTTACTTATATGTAGATAAGCGCCGTTTTAAACAGGTACTGCTTAATTTACTTTCCAACGCAATAAAATATAACAAAGTGCGAGGTAAAATAGATATACGCTGCGAGATTGCTGATTCAAGCCGCTGTAATATTGATATTGAAGATACAGGGTGCGGTTTTTCAGAAGATGATATTTTAAGGCTTTTTAAGCCCTTTGATAGACTAGGGGCAGAGACCAGTAAAACACATGGTACGGGCATAGGTTTAGTTATTACTAAAGAGCTTGTAGAGCGTATGCAAGGGCAGCTACAAGTAAATAGTCAAATAAATAAAGGCGCGTGTTTTACCATTAGCTTTAATAGTTTTAAAGAAAGCGCTTTAACCACTATACAAGCTGATGAGCCGATAAGTCACCCCAGCAGTGAGTCCGCAGGCTCTGCCACAGGTAAGCTCCCAGTATTAAATGTGCTGGTGGCAGAAGATCAACTGACTAATCAGCAGGTTTTAAAGCAGCAACTGACCATGCTTGGCGTTAACTCAACGTTTGCAAATAATGGCGAACAGGCCTGGCAAATGCTCCAAGATAAGTCCTTCGATATGCTACTTACCGATATTCAAATGCCGTTGCTAAATGGCCTTGAATTGGCTAAAAAAATCCGAAAAAACACACAATTCAATGAGCTAATAATTATTGCTGTTACAGCCAATATAATGGAAAAAACATACAGGATTGTTACAGCGCTGGGATGAACGGTTTTTTAACTAAACCGATAGAGCTTGAAAGCCTAAAAGCACTGTTAATGAAACACTCGCAAGGCATTGTTCCTTCGCATACACAGCCGCTGCAAATTACAGCGCAAGCAAGCTCTATGTACAGTCAATTAGATATGCCTTTATTGTTTTCGATGTTAGGAAAAGATACGCATGTACATTGTTTAGTCTTTCAGGCGTTTTTACAGACCGCTTATGAGCAAGTTAAATTAATTGAAGCATATACACATAGTTTAAATTATGCCGATTTATCTTTTCAGGCGCATGGTTTAAAGTCATCTGCTAAATCGGTTGCAGCGTTAAAGTTAAGTGACATTTGCCAGCAAATAGAAAGCTTAGCCGCGCAAAATAAGGTCGATGAAGCGTTATTATTTGCACTACAAACAGGGTTTAATGAAGTGGTTACACAGTTAAAAGTGTACTGTAATAAACATGAGGCATCTTCTTAATGCCTCATGTAATGGCCCTTTTAATTAATATTTAGCGGCCTGCCCTTTAGCGGGTAGGGAGCTTAAAATGAAGTCGCGTAAGTCGTTATTAGAAAGCTTAAGATCTTCATGTCTTAGGTACATCATATGGCCGCTGCGGTACCCTTTAAAGCTTAACCTGTCTTTCATTTTTCCACTAGGGTCAAGCTGCCATAACGTGTATTTAGCATCAAAGTAATTTGTTGCGCCATCGTAGTAACCCGCTTGAATCATGACGTTTAAATACGGGTTTTGCGCCATCGCTAAACGTAAGTTTTCGCCGGTATTATTTTTACTGCGATCCCATGGGTGAACATTGCCAAATAAGTTGTATTTTACATCCGTTTTATAGTTGAGCTCTTCACGCAGGTAATAGTTAATTGCAGGCGTAAATGAGTGCAGCCAAGAGGTAAGCTCAGCCCAGTAATCAGGTGATTCGCCAGCATCGCGTTTATCAATACCTAAATAGCGCGAATCTAGACGTCCGACAGTTTGTCCGCGCTTACGTAAAAGTTCTTTCCAAAAAAATCGAGTGGGAATATCTAAGTTGTTTTGCGCTACAAACAGCTCTGAAAGGCCTGCATATTCGGCCATTTTCTTTATTATTTGGCGTTTTTTATCGGCATCGATAAAGCCACCTTTAGCGAGGGCAGGAATAAGCTCATTAATAGTGAACTGTTCTACTTCGGGTAAAAGTTCATTGAGATCTTTTTCTTGCAAGTTTTTATTCAGTGCTTTGTGATACCACGCAGTTGCAGCAAAATAAGGTAAGCGATTAGCCGCTTTTATAGGGCCGTCGCGTTTTATACCAATATCAGTCGGCGATACTAATACCACCCCATTGATGTACATCCATTGACTGTTTTGTAGTTCATGGGCAAGGCCTGATACACGAGTAGTGCCGTAGCTTTCTCCAATTAAAAACTTAGGTGAGCGCCAGCGCTCGTTTCGGTTAACAAAGGTATTTAGCCATTCAGCTAAGTATTTTATGTCGGCATTCACACCAAAAAAGTGCTCTTTTTGTTGCTCTTTCGAAAGCATTTCACCTTTGGCGTTTTCTACTACGCGTGAATAACCTGTATTTACCGGATTTACATAAACAATATCTGCTACATCTAACACAGAGTAGGGGTTATCTTTTACGCCATAAGGCTGAATGGGGTAGCCTTCGTCATCAATTTTTAATACGCGTGGGCCAGTATAAGCTAAGTGCATCCATACAGATGCAGAGCCTGGGCCGCCATTAAACGATATCAGTAATGGGCGAGCTGCGGTGTCATCGACTTTATCTCGTGTGTAATAGGTATATTGTAAAGTGGCAATGGCATCGCCATTATCATTCCACACCGGCTGAGTGCCTGTTTTAACTGTGTAGCTAAAGCGTTCACCATTAATTTTTGCTTTATGTTTAGTGACTACGTGGCTATCAATGTCTATTTTTCGTTGGTTTTCTGCTGTTGCAGTACTGCTAAGTAATACGATGGCAAGCGCTAAGGTGTAACGAGTTAATTGGACAAGCTTCATTGTCGTTCCTTATTTTTGTTTAGATGCTATTTAAAATAAAAAACACACAAATAACAAAAGTATTGAGATTAATGGTCGATAATACTGGTTAAGTCTAAACTTATACACGGCGTGTTTGTTTATTTAGGGTTAATTTATCCTAGCGTGTTTAGCTTAGCTAAAAAATCAAGTATATTTGGTCGACTTTGTATTTAAATTAAATACAAGCCTTGCGCTTACATTAATGGGCCTAGCCTACTTACTGGCTATATAAACAGCACTTTACTGGATGTTTTTCATAGATTGTCGCTTCAGTGCAAGTTTAAGTACGTAAAATAACAAGATTAAAGAGAAGTTTATGCAAAGAGTATTAGTGGTTGAAGACAGTAAAGTAGTGCAGCAGGTGCTACGCCACTTAACGGCTCAATATTTAGATGTCGCTGTCGATTTCGCATGGTCATTAAATGAATGCCAAGACTATATTGAGAAACATAAATACTCGCTGGCTTTAGTTGATTTAACTTTGCCTGATGCACCTAATGGCGAGGTCGCTAAATTTACACTTTCACACGCCATTCCTACTGTGGTACTTACCTCAAAAATTGATGAATATAAGCGCCAACAAATGCTAGAGCTTGGTGTTATTGATTACGTAATTAAAGACAATCGCGATTCATACCATTACGCTATCAAGTTAGTGGCTCAGCTTCTGAGAAATCAAGGCTGTAAGGCGTTGGTTGCTGATGATTCGGTGTTAAGCCGCTCTTTAATGAAGCAAATGCTAGAAAAGCAATTATTTGATGTAACCGATGCGCAAGATGGTCAGCAAGCACTCGAAATAATAAAAAGTAATCCTAATATAAAATTGCTCATGACCGATTATGCGATGCCATTAATGGATGGCTTTGAACTGGTTAAAGCGGTGCGTAATTTTAGAGGGCGCGATGATTTGGCTATCATTGGACTTTCGGGTGCCGGTAAGCATGGGTTATCGGCTCGGTTTATTAAATACGGTGCCAACGACTTTTTAACAAAGCCATTTATGAATGAAGAGTTTCATTGTCGTGTTATGCAAACAATGGAGCAGTTGTCACTGATTGCGGATATTAAAGAAAGTGCTTACAGAGACTATTTAACGGGTATGTATAACCGCCGTTATTTTTACCAATATGCAGAGCAACTATTAAAAAAACAACAGCAAAATACGCTTGCATTACTCGATATAGATTTTTTCAAAAATATTAATGACACCTTAGGCCACGAAGCGGGCGATCAGGCACTAAAGCAGGTAGCCACGTTAATTAAAACTACGTTTTCTAAGTTTACCGTTGCGCGGGTGGGCGGCGAAGAGTTTGCCATTATATTAGATGATATAGACACGGCGCGTGGGCGAGAGTACTTAGAAGGCTTTAGAAAAAAACTCGCTAAACATGAGTTTTTAATCGATGAAAAACCGTTTTCTATCACCATCAGTATTGGTATTGCTGATTTTCAAAACACTGATTTAACTCAGGCCATGCGCATCGCTGATGCAGCCCTTTACGAAGCCAAAAACAATGGCCGAAACTGTGTTGTGTAAAAATAAAAAATAACACTAATTACAAGCTAGTAGGGCGTCACTTTTGATGATGCACCAATGTAGCTAAGTTGTTAAAAAAGCGCACCTTGATGGTGCGTTTTTTTTGTTTTAAATTTACTATTCATGCTTATCTTATTGATATTAAGTGTTTTTTAATAGTGGCACAAAGGTTGGATTATGTAAGCCAACAGGATAACAATAAAGCGTCCGAGGGGGCCACTATGAAAATGATTAGTGCAATCATAAAACCATTTAAATTAGATGATGTGCGTGAAGCGCTCGCTGATTTAGGTATTGAAGGGATGACCGTAGTTGATGTTAAAGGTTTTGGACGTCAACGAGGCCATACAGAGCTGTATCGTGGAGCAGAGTATCAGGTAGATTTTATTCCTAAGATCAAACTTGAAATTGCTACTCGTACTGAAAATTGCCAACGCGTAGTTGAAGCAATTACCAAAATTGCATCAACAGGCAAAATTGGTGACGGTAAAATTTTCGTGTACGACTTAGATCAAATTGTGCGTATTCGTACGGGCGAACTTGATGAAGAAGCAATTTAAGGGGGCTGATTAATGGAAAACACAATTGTAGAACTCAAATTTTCACTCGACACCTTTTATTTTCTGGTGTCGGGTATATTAGTAATGTGGATGGCAGCAGGTTTTGCCATGTTAGAAGCGGGTTTAGTGCGGTCTAAAAACACCACTGAAATTTTAACTAAAAACGTGGCGCTGTACTCTATCGCATGTACCATGTTTTTATTAGTTGGCTACAACATTATGTATGTAGACAACGCTGAAGGCGGCATCATCCCTTCAATTGGCGCATTAATTGGCACGCAAGCGGCCGATGCTGACCACTCTTTAGAATCTGACTTTTTCTTCCAAGTAGTATTTGTTGCAACGGCTATGTCGATTGTATCGGGTGCGGTTGCTGAACGAATGAAGTTATTTGCTTTCTTAGCATTTGCAGTTGTTTTAACTGGTTTTATTTACCCAATGGAAGGTTATTGGACATGGGGCGGCGGTTTCTTATCAGAAATGGGCTTTGTTGATTTTGCAGGCTCTGCAATTGTTCATGGTGCCGGTGCTGCAGCTGCTTTAGCGGGTGTAATTCTGTTAGGTGCTCGTAAAGGTAAATACGGTAAAAACGGTGAAATTTACCCAATTCCAGGTTCTAACCTACCACTTGCTACATTAGGTACGTTCATTTTATGGATGGGTTGGTTTGGTTTTAACGGTGGTTCGCAATTACTTCTTTCAGACAAAGAAAATGCAACAGCTGTAGGTCAAATTTTACTTAACACCAATGCCGCAGCGGCAATGGGTGCAATTGCTGCACTGTTTGTATGTAAAGTGTTGTGGGGTAAAGCTGATTTAACTATGGTACTAAACGGCGCATTAGCAGGTTTAGTTGTTATTACAGCAGACCCACTTTCACCATCTCCATTAATGGCCTGTTTACTAGGTATTTTAGGTGGCTCACTGGTTGTATTTAGCATTGTAGCTCTAGATAAAGCGAAGATTGATGACCCAGTAGGTGCTATCTCTGTTCACGGTGTATGTGGCGCGCTAGGTATTATGTTAGTGCCTGTATCTAACGGCGATGCAAACTTTGTAACACAGCTTATTGGTTTAGTGATTATTTTAGCCTTTGTTTTTGTAGCTTCATTTATTGTGTGGGCTATTTTAAAGCAAACTATGGGTATTCGCGTAACCGAAGAAGAAGAGCTAAGCGGTATGGACCAACACGATTGTGGTGTTGATGCTTACCCTGAGTTTGTATCTGTTCGCAGTAACTAATATTAAATAGATTAATCATTGTGTTCACAAAGCCCTACCTTGGTAGGGCTTTTTTTCGTTTCAGGGAAGGTTAACTTTTCAGGTGTTAGGCTATAGCCAATATGCTAAGCTCACACTCGTGAATAAACCTTGGAATAAATTACACTTAAATGGCTGACAACAAAAAAACACCCAGTAGTAAAACCACTCCTAAGCGTGCACCTAAAGCTACCAGCTCGCCACGTAAAGCTAAATCAAAAACGACTAAAAAAACGTCAAGCACTGTTGTTAAACGCACATTTATGCGAAAAACATGGTCTGTTTTTTGGAAATTGAGCTTAGCTGTTTTTATTGCTATGGCCATGTATCTTATTTATTTAGATTCAAAAACAACACGTATATTTGAAGGTAATAAATGGCAGTTACCTGCCCAAGTATACGCACGTTCAATGGAGTTTTACCCAGGGCAGTTTTTATCTAGTCAAGAGGTTGTGTGGGAGCTTGAGCGCCTAAATTATTCATCAGTTAATAGGCTAAGCCGCACGGGGCAGTTTGTAAAAACAGCCGATAGCATAAAAATTTACCGACGCGACTTTGAGTTTTATGATGGCCTTGAAGAATCGCACATTATTGAGCTACGTTTTGCGGGGCAAAAGGTAGCAACCATTAAAGATAAATTTGGCAGGCGCCTAAACAGCGCTCGCCTAGAGCCTGTGCAAATAGCCCGTATTGGAAATGATTCAAAGCAAGATAGAGAGTTTGTACCGCTTGATAAGTTTCCGCCTATGTTGAAAGACACGTTATTAGTAGTAGAAGATCGGGATTTTTATCAGCACCATGGTGTGTCGGTATTTTCTATTTTGCGTGCGCTTTATTCAAACATTAAAGCAGGGCGTACCGTTCAAGGTGGTAGCACCTTAACGCAGCAGCTTGCAAAAAATATATACCTAACGCGTGAGCGTTCTTTAGTGCGTAAAATAAATGAGGCATTTATTGCGCTTATTCTAGATTACCGTTATTCAAAAGATCAGATTTTAGAAGCCTATTTAAATGAAGTTTACCTAGGTCAATCTTATAACCAAGGCGTGCATGGCATGGGCTTGGCCTCTGAGTTTTATTTTTCAAAGCCTGTTGATGAGCTGGAATATGACCAAATAGCGCTGCTGGTGGCTATGGTCAAAGGGCCTTCGTATTACAATCCTCGTCGCTATAAAGAACGCACTATGGAGCGTCGCGACCTAGTACTGCGCTTAATGGTTGAAAACAAGCTACTAACTACAAAAGAATACCGTGCATCACTTAAACGCCCAATTGATATAGCGCCCATGAAAGCAAGTTTACAAAAGTCATACCCTGGCTTTTTAGAACTTGTAAACCGTGAGCTTAAGCAGTTATTACCTGATCAAAAAACACTAGATGCCGGTGTGCGTGTATTTACTTACTTTGATTTGCAAAAACAAACGGCGATGGAAGAGTCCATTCAAAAAAGTTTACCGTATTTAGAAAAACGTCCTAACACCGATAAACTCGAAGCAGCCATGATCTCAGTTAATGTAGAAAAAGGCGGTGTGTCGGCATTAGTGTCGGGGCGCGATGTTCGCTACTCAGGTTTTAACCGAGTGCTCGATACTAAACGAAATATTGGCTCTTTAGTTAAACCCGCGGTGTACTTAACAGCCCTGCAGTTACCACATTATAACTTAGCCACATTACTTGATGACTCCCCTGTGCAGGTAACAAATGAGCAAGGTAAAGTGTGGCAACCTGAGAACTTTGATCACCAATACCGAGGTGCATTGCCACTTTATAAAGCCTTTAGTAACAGTATTAATATTCCTGCAGTAAATTTAGGCCTAGATGTAGGTGTTGATAAGGTAGCAAATACGCTCAAAGGGTTAGGAGCAAAAGGTAATATAGATGAATACCCCTCGCTGCTACTTGGTGCTGTAGAAATGTCGAGCTTTGAGGTTGCCCAGCTTTATACCACTATCGCAGCAGATGGCGAGTATAGAGAGCTTACCTCTGTATCTGCCCTAACAGACTCGGTAGGTAACGTTTTGTATAAGCATAAAGTTAAGTCTGAGCCGCGCTTTGCAAAAGACGCTGTATATATGACTAAATATGCCATGAAGCGAGTAACAAAGGACGGCACCGCTAAGCGTTTAAATTTACACTTTCCATCAATTCAGCTTGCCGGTAAAACAGGCACTAGTAATGATTTACGTGATAGTTGGTTTGCAGGGTTTGATCAAAACACAGTGACCGTTGCATGGCTTGGTAGAGACGATAATAGAAGCACCGGTTTAACAGGGAGTGTGGGCGCGTTAGAAGCTTATATTCGTTACTTAAAACCGCTCAACCCTGAAGCAATAGCAGATACACGCCCGCCATCAATAAGATGGGCTTTCGTCAATGAAAGAACGGGTTTACAAGCACCGCCCGGATGCGGAAAAGTCATTCAGTTACCACTAAGAGCCAGTGAGTTTGAACCTAGGCCGCAGTGTATACGCTAATAAAATAAAACCTTAATAATAAAACCGCTAACTCAGCGGTTTTATTATATTTAGCTTACCTATCAAGATTTAAAAAACTGCATTGATTTAGTTAAGTCATCAGAGAGCTGACTAAGTTGCTGTGCGTCTTGCAGTGTAGATTGTGCAGAGAGAAGAGTTTGATCTGCTAAGTTACTGACTTCTTGTGCATCACTTAATGCTTGGGTGGTTGCGTTAGATTGCTCTTTAACCCGCAGTGCTATCTCTTCGCCTTGGTGTTTTATATCGCCCATGCTTTGCTCTGCACTTTGTAAAATATCGTTTGTTTCGGTGGCGGCGTTTACCGATTGTTCCATCTTTTCTACACTGGTGCGCATTTTTTGTTGTGTATCGTCAGAAGCTTGTTGGAGTGAGCTAATTATTTGGTGAATTTCTTGCGTTTGAGTTTGTGTACGCTGGGCAAGGGTTCTTACTTCATCAGCTACCACGGCAAAACCACGGCCATGTTCTCCGGCTCGTGCGGCTTCTATTGCTGCGTTTAGGGCTAATAAATTAGTTTGATCGGCTATTTCGCTAATGCCTTTGCTTACTTTACTAATTTCTTGGCTATCTTGGGCTAAGCGATTGAGGGCTTGTTGGCTTTCGGTAAATTCAACTTGAAGGTCTTGCATGTATTTGGCAAGTTCCATGGTGTTGTTAGAGCCTTGCTTTACATGCTGCGCGGCATCTTGTGCTGTTAACATCGCTTGATTAGCAGACTCTTCTACACTCACTGCACTTTGCTCCATATTACTTAGTGCATCATGAATAGCGTTTACCCGTATTTGCTGTTTTTCAACATCGTTACTCGTTTGGCTGCTTGCCTGTGAAAGCGATTTAGTGGCGCCACACAGCTCCACAGTGCTTGCTTTTACATTCTCTAAAAGTTTTGAAAAGGCATTAAGAAGTGCGTTATATCGCGCTGCAATAATATCCATTTCATCATTAGTACTTGAGTTGATAACCGCATTTAAGTCGCCACTTGCTGCTCTTTGTGCTGCTTCGGCAAAGCGATTAATGGTATCAACTACCGCAAAATAAAAACCAACCATTAAGTAAAATGCAATCAATAAACTAATTAATGATGCAGCTAATACAGTGTTTCTTGTCAAGCGTTGCGTGGTCAGTTTTTCATTTATTAGCGATTCAAGGGTAGGGATGCTTTTATCAATTAGTTGGCTAATACGACTTAGCACTTGGCTGGTAAGCCCTGCAAATTCGTTTTGTGTAAGCTGTATATCATCTGGTTCAAGCAGCTTTTTATCAATGGCTGTTTTAAAAGAGGCTATGGCGTTATGTAAATTAGTGAGAGAGGGCGTCAGTGCTTTATTTACAGATGCATCGGCCGAAGTGGCAATTGTAAGTATTTTATCGAGTTGCTGCTGGTACAAAGGTAGCGACTTACTTAAGTTTGAAAGCGCAATAAAAGTCTCTGGTGTAAAACGCTGGTTAGTAAGAACAGTATTAGCGCTTTGCGCTGTCGCATTTATCTGCATGATAAGCGCAGGTATAGGCGTAACTAATGCGCGATTAACATAAGCACTCGCAAGTTGGTTATCTAAGGCTAAATTAGACTGTATTGAAACCAGCTCAAGTACGTCATTTATTTGCTCATCTTTTACATTAAAACCACGTGCTTTAGCTACTTTTACATTTTTATAGGTTTCACCTTGCATTTGATTTGCAAGAATGTCTCTGTAGCTCAGTAAACCTTGTTTTTGCATTTGAGAGACGCTGATACTCTCGCTTAATAAAGAGACTAAAAAAAACAAACTAAGCGCAAGAGGTAATAATAAAATACCAAAAACTAAACCAATTTTAGTTTTATACTTTAAGTTGCCCATTAATGATATAGCAGGTGCTGCTAAGTGCCTTAAGCTCGTCATACGTTTCTCTTGTGGGGTAAAAGTGAGTCTAAAAAGTGAGACCGTATAAAGGCTAAAAACCATTCAATTATCAATACGCACAAATAAAAAAAGCCCGTAAGGGCTTTTTTTAACTACAGAGTTAATAACGCACATTATTAACACATGTATTAGATGCTTATAGCTTAGCGAAGGCGCGCTCAGCAGCTTCTATAGTCGCTTGTACTTCTTGCTCTGTATGCGCTGCACACACAAAGCCTGCTTCAAATGCAGAAGGTGCTAGGTATACGCCTTCTTCAAGCATTAAGTGGAAAAAGCATTTAAAGCGTTCTAAATCACATTCTGTAGCTTGTTTATAAGTGGTTACTTTTTCTGCTTCAGTGAAGAAAAAGCCATACATACCGCCTGCGTAGTTAGTGGTTAAAGGTATGCCTGCTTTTTTAGCGCCTGCTTCAAAGCCTTTACAAATAGCTTTAGAAATAGCTTCTAACTTATCGTGCAAACCTGGCTCACTTAATAGCTCAAGCGATTTTAAACCCGCAGCCATTGCAATAGGGTTACCAGAAAGAGTACCAGCTTGGTAAACCGGACCTACTGGCGCAATGTAATCCATAATTTCGGTTTTGCCGCCAAAGGCACCAACAGGCATGCCGCCGCCAATGACTTTACCTAAACATGTTAAGTCAGGTTTTATGTTGTAATACGCCTGAGCGCCACCTAAAGCAACACGAAAGCCGGTCATTACTTCGTCAAAAATAAGCACTGATTTGTACTCATCACATACTGCACGCAAGCCTTCTAAAAAGCCTTCTACAGGAGGAATACAGTTCATGTTACCCGCTACTGGCTCAACGATGATACAGGCAATGTCGTCTGCGTATTTTTCAAATACAGCTTTTACTTCATCAAGGTTATTAAACGATACGGTAAGTGTGTGCTTTGCAAAATCCTCAGGGATACCAGGTGAATTTGGCACACCCATGGTTAATGCGCCAGAACCTGCTTTTACTAATAATGAGTCGGCATGGCCGTGGTAACAACCTTCAAACTTAAGGATTTTATCACGCCCTGTATAGCCACGAGCTAAGCGAATGGCACTCATTGTTGCTTCGGTACCAGAGCTTACCATGCGTACTTTTTCGATTGATGGGACAAGCGCTTTTACTTTTTCGGCCATTAAAATTTCGGCTTCAGTGGGCGCCCCATAACTTAAACCGTTTTCTACCGCTTCGTGAACAGCTTGCTTTATAGCTGGGTGGTTATGGCCCATGATCATCGGACCCCACGAACCTACGTAATCAATATAACGGTTGCCATCGGCATCAAAGGTAAATGCACCCTCGGCTTTGGTAATAAATAGTGGCGTGCCACCTACACCGTTAAATGCACGTACAGGTGAATTTACGCCACCAGGAATTGAAGTTTGTGCACGATTAAATAAATCTTGGCTAATTGTCATGAAAAATCCTATTAGTTGTCGCTTGGTAAAAGTGTTTAGCTGTCGCGTTTGCGGCTAAACCAAGGTACGTCTACTTCATATTGCTCGACTTTGTTTTCTACGCCGAGGGTTAAAGCAAACAGTGCCATACGAATTAACACGCCATTTTGTACTTGGCGGAATATAGCTAAATTGTCGTTACTGTTTAAGTCGTTATCAAGCTCATTAGCTTCTAAACGGCTATCACGTGGGAGCGGGTGCATAAGCACGGAGTTTGGCTTACAGTGCGCGTTATAAATTGATTGGCTAATTCTAAAGCCGCCACGGTATTTATTAGCTTCTTCTTGTGAAGGGAAGCGCTCTTCTTGAATACGTGTCTGGTACACAATATCGGCTGCTAAGTTCCCTTCCATTTTGTTGACTAATTGTATTTTATGGCCTGCATTTTCTACCGCATCTAAAATACTCGTTGGCATTTGCAGGCCATCGGGCGCCACCATCGAAAATTTTACGTTTTTGTAATGGCACAATAATTTAGATAATGAATGTACTGTGCGGCCATATTTTAAATCGCCAACTAAGGCGATATGCATGCCATCAATGTTTTGATCAAATCGGTTGAGTTCACGCTCAATAGTTAGCAAGTCAAGTAATGCTTGAGTAGGGTGCTCGTTTGGGCCATCACCACCGTTAATTACCGGTACGGTACAACCGTCTGCAAATTCGCTTACCGAGCCTGCATCAGGGTGGCGCATAGCGACGGCATCAGCGTAAGCCGAAATAACACGCGCAGTGTCGTAAAGCGATTCGCCTTTAGCAAGGGCAGAGCTTTGCATGCCGGTTGTTTCGCGCACGCCACCGCCTAGTAAATTAAAGGCAGTACCAAAGCTTACACGCGTACGCGTGCTTGGTTCAAAAAACAAATTAGCTAAAATAGCGCCTTCTAGCACTGTTGTTTGCTTTTGTTTTTTAGCATAAGGCTCCATTTTTTTCGCTATTGCAAAAATACGCTCAATGCAGTCTCTGTCGAGTTGATTTACCGACAGTATATGTTCACCTTGGAAACTTAACATGGGGTTATTCCTAATCAATCAAAGGGGCGCGATAATCCATTAAAATGGGGCACGCAATCGCGCGTGTTATAGCAAGTATTGTAAATTGCAGCGCAGTTTAACATGCGCTACACAGCTTATAAATTAGGTTTTATTACCGCAAGCGCAACAATAATTAGCAGCGCAATAACCGGGAGCTCGTTAAAAATACGATAAAAGCGGTCCGTTTTGGTATTTCTGTCGTGTTTAAAGTCGCTCAGTAATTTAAAGCAGTAGCCGTGGTATAGATATAAAATAATGACCAGTACCAGTTTGTAGTGCAGCCACATGCTATATCTAAACCACTCACGGCCATATTCTACAATAGTGAGTACACCAAAAACGGCCGTTAAAATAGCAAACGGGGTAACAAAAAAGAGTAGCCGGCGTTCCATCACTTTAAGCATAGAGTTACAGGCTTTTTCTTCGCTCATTGCGTGGTATACAAATAACCGTGGTAAATAAAAAATACCGGCAAACCAAGCTATCATAAAAAAAATGTGCAGTGTTTTATAAATTAGTAAAGCGCTCATAAGAATCCTAAAGTAGGCTGTTACGAATAGTTAAAATATTATTTATTTGATCCCAGCGTAATAGCCCCATTATTTGCTGATCATCTAGCAAGTTGTATACATACAGGGCGCCGCTGCGTTTATCTTTTAAAATATCAAAGGCATCTGCTAAGGTCGACTGGCTGCTAATGCCTTGTAAACTAATGTAGTTTATATTTATGTTTTCGCCCGACATCAGGGTAAGGTCGTACTCTGCTAGGCGATAGCCGTTTTCTTCATCGTAAACTATTAAAGGGGTTTGGCTGTCCATGGCGTCTAAGGTGTTTTTAATTTGCTCTTTATCGTCTGAATAAAGCAGTTTAAAGTCCTCATCCATATCATCCATTATGCCCACTTTTTGTAGCGCCTCCGTTGCGGGCGATACATGATAGGGTAGCCCCTGAAAATCGAGCTGTTGCAAAAATATAGACCGATTGCCAAATACTTGCAGCGCCGTTACATAGGCGGTTGTTATCACTAACATGGCCGGTACAATAATCTCTGGCGAGGACGTAAGCTCCATCACAGTTGTTAATGCTGCTAACGGCGCATGTAATGTAGCTGCGAGTAATCCTGCCATTCCTAATACGCCGTATGTGCCTGCAATGTCAGCACCTGGGCTTATAAATTGGGCAAAAAAGGCCATTAAAGTACCTGTTAATACACCTAGCCCAATAACGGGACCTATTAAGCCGCCCGGTATTCCTAGGCCAATGGCAAAAAGGGTCGCCAGCAGTTTAGCTATTAAAATAGTGGTAAGTAGTTGCGCGTTTTCAGGCGATTCAACCGCAATAGTAATCGCGCTCATACCCGAACCCATTGCTTGTGGCACTGCATAGGCAATAATACTCGCAATACAACCTGCAATGAGTAAACGAGGAAACATGCTTAAAGGTTTAAATGTTTTTATGATCAGCATTAAATTTTGATTAAAGCTATAGGCAATTGCCCCTAGGGCCATGCCACATAAAATTAAATATGGGTAATGCCAACCACTCAATGGCGTAATGCTAATAAGTGCAAGCTCTGAGCCTTCACCAAACACAAATTGGGTTGCTAATGCACCAGTTAGTGCGGCAAGCATAATTGGTACAAAAATATGCACTTTGTACTCACGTAGCACCACTTCCATTACAAAAATAACCGCAGCCAGTGGGGTATTAAACGAGGCCGCAATACCCGCGGCGACACCACAGCCACTTAATGTACGCATGGCGTTATGCGGTAAATGAAGCTTATCGGCTAATATACTTGCGCCAGTGGCGCCCATATGAACAGATGGCCCTTCGCGGCCCACCGAAAAACCACTAATAAGTGCCAGTGCACCACCAACAAATTGGTTTACGGTGTTGTAAAGCGGCATTTGCCCGTAGTGGCGTTTAATGCGATGAATAACAAAAGGAATGCCTAACCGGTAGTGCTTAAAGCCAGTAAATGCAGCAAATGTAGCAATCAGTAGCGCAGCAATCAACGGCATTAAAACTCGTTCAAGAGTGGGGATAGTAGTAAAATTATCGGGAGTGTCTAAAAATAAGCTTTGAAAAAACAGAATCGTTAAGCGAAATAAAATAATAAAAAATGCAGCAATTAAACCAGCACTTACGCCTAATAAGCATAATTGCACAGAGGTTTTTGGTTTTGCTAATCGACGCCTGAGTTGCTCAAGCCACATGCTGTATTCTCCACCACATTTTTTCAGCGAGCAGTTTAACAAAAGTGTGCAGGTAAGTCCTTGTGATTTTGCAATTTTAAACACTTATATTAACAAATATTACAGCAATCACTGAAAACACATTTTGCTATCGTATCGGCTAAAGCAATAGTTAAAAGCCTAAGATAGCACAAGAGATGTTTGACTATACTTGATTAAAACACTCGGGTATTAGATAATCACGCCATTGCGATATTGAGGGTTTTAAAATGTCTGAAGAATTACCAATAAAGTTCAGCGATGCAGCTGCTGTTCGTGTTAAACAGTTAATCGACGAAGAAGAAAATCCAGATTTAAAACTGCGTGTTTACGTAACAGGTGGTGGTTGTTCTGGTTTTCAATATGGTTTTACTTTTGATGAAAAAGCAAATCCTGGCGATTTAGAAATAGTTAAAAATGGTGTAACCCTGGTTATTGACCCAATGAGTATTCAGTACTTAGTTGATGGCGAAGTGGATTACACAGAAGGGTTAGAAGGTGCACGCTTTTTTGTATCTAATCCTAATGCAACGACTACCTGTGGGTGTGGTGCAAGTTTTAGCGTTTAAGCAATTTACGCTTAGCTATTAAAGCCGCGTTAGCGGCTTTTTTAATGCCTAAAATTCAATTGGGCTGTAATGGGTAAGCTGCATTATTAATACAAAAAAGCCTAATACAAAAGCAGAAAAGGCAAGTATGTATAAAAAGCCTTTTTTACCTTGTTTAATGGGTACTCCGTAGTGACGTAAAAACAAAAACCATAAAAAGCATAGTAAAATAGGCAACAAAAATAAGACTCTAAACATACTTCCTCTTTAGTCCCTTACTTAGGGAAAAACGTTATTTATGGGAACTTTTTTACCCTTACTGTTGTTTAAACATCAATACAGCAAGGATATTCGCACGTTAATTTGTAACAAAGTGCTTTTATCTTACAATTAATTTTTTAGGAAAAAACCTAATATTTTTGGTACGTTAACTTAAATATTCAGCATAAGTAAAGGTTAGTGGTTGGGTAAGTTTATGCAAACTATGTAATTAATTATTTAACCGAACTGTTAATAGTATATAATGTATCCAAGAGTGAGACGGGCAAAATTTCACTCTTAATAAAAATAAACCTATATCCTATTTTTGCGGGTTAGCACTGAATAGATTGGTAGGTTGAATAAGTAGCAATACCTTTGCTTATTTAAGCAATAGCTTGCTATTGAATAATGTAGTGGGTATCTGCTTATATGCCTCCAATCATTGTGTGACTACTGCTTTGACGGGTATGTCATATCATCTAGTAGGAGATGTAAAATGATGGGCAAGACTGTTTCTTCTGAAGAAAACGAAAAGCTAACTAAATGGCTTAAAACAAAACGCCATGAAAAGGGTCATACAATGCGTAGCCTGGCACAAGTGCTAGGAACACCTCACTCATTTATCGGTAAGATTGAAAATCAAGAACGCCGCTTAGATGTTATTGAGTTTGTACGCTACTGTAATGCACTTGAAGTTGATCCGCATGAAGCGCTAGGCTTAATTAAAGCGGATTAATATTGTTTTGCTTAGGGTGTTATAAGGGGCACTTGAACGGCCTAAGCAAATCACGTTAATGCAGGGATGCATTACATATTTTTATGGTAATTTTGCTCTAACTGATAGAGCTTATGCCTAATCAAATATAAAAACACCAGCGAAGGTATTACCATTAGTGCCGTTAACACAAAAAATAATGCCCAATTTCCCATTAGCCAATCATCAATAACCACACCACTGTAACTTGAAAGCAATGTACGCCCTAAATTCCCAAGCGAAGCCAGTAATGCATAATGTGTTGCACTAAATGCTCGGTCACATAACATCGATATAAATGCCACCATAGCCACTAACGACCAAGCCTGAGTAAAGCCGTCAATTACAATAGCAAAAGCGTATAAGCCCAAATTAGGGCCAACCAGCGCAATAGCCGAAAATGCTAAATTAGACACCGCCATAGCAACACCACTTATAAATAGCCCTTTTACAATGCCGTACTTTTGATTGAACAAGCTGCCCACAAAGGTAAAAGCAATGGTGAGTACTGCAGTGCCTACTTTTGAAAAAGTAGCTATGTCGCTGTTGCTAAAGCCTATTTCTTTATAAAAAACAATCGACATACGCCCTAAAAAAGCTTCGCCTATTTTAAATAAGAAAATAAATGCTAATAAGGCAAGGGCTGTTTTAACCCCATTTTTAGCAAAAAAGGTTTTAAAGGGATCAACCACTGTAACGCCAAGCCAAGCAATCACTTTAGTAAAGGGCGTTTTCTTAATGCTGGCTAGTTTTTCAAGGTATACGCGCTCAAGCTCTGCGTGAACAGCTTCTCGGTTTGATTTAGGCTCTTTGGCAAACAACACGCCGCTCATTAGTATCAACATAACAGCGGCTAAAAAGTAATACACTTGTGGCCAATCTAAAGAGGGGATATCGGCCATGTAAAAAGGAATAGCGCCCAGTAATGCGTAACCTGTCCACCAACCCGATGTGGCCATAGCAGCAGCTGCAGTGGCTTTATGAGATTCGTTTTCGCTTAACGTGTCTATTCTAAAAGCATCAATTGCTATGTCTTGTGTGGCAGAGGCGACTGCGATGAGTAAACATAAGCCGGCGGCAATCGCTAAGTTTGCTTTTAAATCAAGCCCCGCTAAAAGCAGGGTGCCAATAAACATAAAGCTTTGGCAAAATAAAATCCAGCTGCGACGTTGCCCAAACCATTTGTACAATAACGGCAGTTTGGTTCTATCAATAAGCGGCGACCACATAAAGTTAATGCTATATGCGCCAAATACAATACCAAATAAGCCAATCATACTGCGGCTTAGGCCTTCGTCTTTTAGCCAAGCCGACATCACAGAGCCAATCAGTACCCATGGAAAACCACTGCTCATACCAAATATAAAAATATTGATTAAACGTTTATCTTTAAAATACGAGAAATATTCGCTTACTGAGAGGGTTTTGCTCATAGGGCCTTCATTGGCGTTGGGTGCAACTTAGTTGCACCTCAGTGATTTATAATGGGGTTTGCTCAAGTACTTTAATATTTAAAATAACAACGGGCGTTTTTGGTACAAAGTCGTAGCCAATTTTTTCATTAAAGCCGGTTTCTACAGCCATAATTTTATCTAGAGTGTCGTAACCGTCCATTACATTGCCAAACACGGCGAAGCCCCAATCTCTACCTGGGTTTAAATGATCGTTATCATCCATATTAAAAAAGAACTGGCGAGTTCCTGAATGCGGTTCACGGTCTTGATACGCCATAGCGATGCTGTACATATCATTTTTTAAACCATTGCCACTTTCGTTAAATATAGGGTCGTTTTCGTGTAAGCCATCAAGGTCTTTATCGTAGCCACCACCTTGTATTACAAAGTCACGGTCGTTTTCAACATCACGTTCTACACGGTGGAATATACTGCCTTGGTAACTTTTATCCATTACGTAGGTTAAAAAGTTATTTACCGTAATAGGGGCTTTTGAGCGGTCTAGCTCAACCACAATGCTACCCAATGACGTGACTATTTCTACACGCGGAAAAATATTGTCTTTTTGAACAAAACGGCCTTCTTGCGCGGCAAAGGTGCTTACACTAAATAGTAGGCTTAAGCAGATTAAAAATCGTTTCATTGTTAACCTTCTAAAAATTCAATTAATTCTGGGTCCGATACAATGCGGGTTATAATTTGTTCCGTCAACTTATTGAGTTGACCTTCAATTTTGGCGCGATCATGGCTCAGCGGCCCTTCTAAATTAGCACTGCCACGATACACTTTACTAAAATTGCTGGTAGAGCGAATGACCCGTACGCCTAGCTCAATGTGCGCTTCGCTGGTATGGCTCATGAGCTTTTCAGTCACCTGTGCTTGCAAGGCATGAATGTCTAGTTCAAAGCGGGTTGTTGCTAGGTTAGAAATACTTGCTCCGTTACGGTTTAGCGCGCTATCTAATACGCTTTTAACAGAGGTTACAATATCTTGGCTGGCAAAGGTTTTGGTTTTGTCCGACTCAACAAGCTTAAGGGTTGCGCTATCACCACGTAAATCAATAACGCTGGTACTTAAACTGGCTGAAATAACGCTAATTTGGCCACTTTTATAAACCGGGTTTAATATCACTTGGTTTGGCTGGTTACTGCATGCGCTAAACACCAGCATGGAGCAACAGGCTAAAATAAATTTAGTTAATTTCATTTTATAGCATCCCACTATTTTTAGTTGCGCTGAGCACTACAAACTTTTTGTTTGAACCTAATAGCTTACAGTTACCAAACATACGATTTAATTTATCGTGATAATCTAAATGACGATTACCAATAATACGCAGCTCGCCACCTTCTTTTAATGTATCTTTTGCTTGTTTAAACATTTGCCACGCAATGTGGTCGGTAACAGCTTGGGCTTGGTGAAATGGAGGGTTACACAACACCATATCCACACTGTCTCTTGTAAAGCCGGTTAAGCAATCATTTTCTATAAATTGGCAATCATCAAATTTATTTGCTTGGTTAAGTTCTACATTTAAACGTGCAGATTCGACCGCCATGTACGACTCATCAACAAAGGTTACCGACGCATTTGGACAGCGTGATAACGTCATTAAACCCACCACGCCATTACCACAACCTAAGTCGATAATACTTTTTGCTTTTGAGGTTTGCGGCAAGTAATTAAAAAAGAACCGTGCACCTATATCTAACGAATCGCGCGAAAACACATTGGCATGGTTCGTTATATTAAAATCAGTGCCTTCAAGCTGCCAACTTACCGGGAAGTTAGCTTCTTTATAACCGCCTTTAGCTGTACTTAATATTAAACGCGACTTTTTAACGGCCAAGCTTGTTTTGGTCTCGCCAATAAATTGCTCAAACGCTTTTATAGTTGAGTTATGAATTTCCTTTGTTTTACCCGCGGCAATAACCGGTGTGCCAGGGGCAAGTACTTCACTCAACTCGCTTAATTGAAACTGTAAAAACCCGACGTTACGCGGTATTTTTATAAGTACTAAATCAACCTCTTCAGGCAGCGCAGATAAGCTATCTAACTGTGTAAATTGGGCTGTTGATAGTTTATTTTCTTTTAAATTATAGGCTGCAGCTTGGTGGCTAATATAAGAATCGTTAACTGAACAAACCGTTAATTCACTAAAATAACAGGCAAGGGCACCAAACGCGTCGTTTAAAATTAGTAATGAGCGACAATCAGGGTGATGTTCGTTAACATAATTGATAAGGTACTCGTCGGCCGAATCCCACGCTTGTAAACTGCGGTTTTTTTGATCCAAAGGGAAACGTTCAAGAGTAAATGTTTTATCGCCTAGCTGGGCTTGCGTCGTCATAATGGTTTGTTGATCAGTAATCTAATGTAGGTAAATTCTAACATGCAACGGCAAAACGCCAACCCCCAACAGTTACCAAACGGCTTTTCTTATCAAAGTAAGGCGCTTAGTGCGCAAAAAAGCCTCGATTTATTTTATTATTTACAAAAAAATCTTAATTGGCAGCAGCCTAATGTCACTGTGTATGGCAGAACAGGGCCCATTCCACGTTTGCAATGTTTTATGAGCGACTTAAATATTGAATATGGTTACTCACACAGTAAACAAATAGTAGAGCCGTGGGATGAGGTGCTTTTAGCAATGCGAAAACGTTTAGAGCGACATTTAAATAAGCCGCTTAATTCGTTATTAGTTAATTATTACCGTGATGGTAACGACACCATGGGCTGGCACAGTGATGATGAAATAGAGCTAGGCCCTGAGCCTACCATTGTATGTATATCACTTGGTGCTGAGCGCGTACTCAAATTAAAACAAAAAGCCACTAATAAAGTCACCGACTTAAAATTACAAAGCGGTAGTTGCTTAGTGATGAGTGGGCATAGTCAGCGCGACTACCAGCACGCAATCCCCAAACAAACTACGCTTGCTCACCCACGGATCAGCTTGACGTACCGCTTTATTGAGCACATTAAACAAAAGCAATTTAGTTAGTTAAATTAACTTGTTATAGTAGCTGCACAAATCAGTGACTAAATATGGTGTTTTAATGTCAATGCAACAACAAATTCAAGACAAGCTTAGTAGCGCGATTGCCTGTAAGCATTTAAACGTAATTAACGAAAGCCATATGCACAGCGCCGGTACTGAGTCGCATTTTAAAGTAATTGTGGTAAGTGAAGAGTTTGCGGGTAAACGATTACTACAGCGCCACCGCCAAATTAACGAAGTACTAAAAGATGAGCTAGCAAATCACATTCATGCCTTAGCAATTCATACGTACACGCCAGATGAATTTTCAGAGCAGGGTGGCGAAGCACCTGACTCTCCAAATTGTATGGGCGGCTCAAAGCTAAATTAACCACAATTTACGTTAGCCAATATAATAGGGGTATTTGATCAGGTTTAACTGATCAGATCAGTGTTTTTAGTATTAGCCTTTAAACTAGCGCTAATTTTTATTGTAAAAGATATAGGATGATCAATGGTCATTAAGCCTAAAATTCGTGGATTTATTTGTACTAACGCACACCCTGTAGGATGTGCAGAGCATGTTCAAGAGCAAATTAACTATGTAAAACAACAAGGCGAATTAAAAGATGCGCCTAAAAATGTACTCGTAATTGGGGCATCTACTGGTTACGGCTTAGCGTCTCGTATTACGGCGGCATTTGGCGGTGGGGCTAAAACACTGGGTATTTTCTTTGAAAAAGAAGGTACAGAGCGTAAAACAGGTTCTGCTGGTTGGTACAATACAGCAGCATTTCAAGACGCTGCAGATGAAGCTGGGCTTTGGTCAAAAAATATTAATGGCGATGCGTTTTCTAACGAAATTAAGCAAAAAGCAATCGAGACAATCAAAGCAGATTTAGGCAAAGTAGACTGTATTATTTACAGCTTAGCATCGCCTCGTCGTACCGATCCAAATACAGGTGAGGTGTATTCATCTACACTTAAACCTATTGGCAGTGCTGTAACTACAAAAAACTTAAATACGTCAAAGCGCGAAATTGACGAAGTAACAGTAGAAGCCGCAAGCCAAGATGACATCGACAACACCATTAAAGTGATGGGCGGTGAAGATTGGGAAATGTGGATTGATGCATTAAAAGAAGCAGACGTACTAGCCGATAACTTTAAAACCACGGCTTATACTTATATAGGTAAAGAGTTAACGTGGCCAATCTACGGGCACGCAACTATAGGTAAAGCAAAAGAAGATTTAGACCGAGCAACTGCTGCAATTAAAGAATCGACAAAAGATTTAAATGGTCAAGCCTATGTGTCGTCGTTAAATGCTGTTGTTACTCAGGCAAGCTCTGCCATTCCTATTATGCCGCTATATATCTCTGCTTTATTTAAAGTAATGAAAGCCGATGGCACTTATGAAGGCACCATTGAGCAAATTCATGCTTTATTTAGCGAAAACCTATACGGTGAAAACCCACGCTTTGACGAGGGCGGCCACTTATTCCAAAACTACAAAGAGCTAGAAGACGATGTACAAGCACGTGTGCAAGCTGTTTGGGATAAAGTAGATACGAGCTCAATTGATGAGCTAACCGATTATGTAGGCTACCATAACGAATTTTTACGTTTATTTGGTTTTGGCATTGACGCTGTTGACTATGAGCAAGATGTAGATGCAGTGAAGCCAATTGCAAACATGATTGACTAATCATACTTTGTAATTATAAAAAGTCGCTTATTGCGGCTTTTTTGCTTTTAGTGTTTTAGATATTTTGTGGCAGTTAGGTGCTTAGGCTACCACTTTGGTCTACCTTGATTTTTATTTAAAACACTTAACAAAACTAAATAAGTGTTTCTGTCGTATAATTTTCATAAATACACTCGCATAGTCGTACATAATGATGTTAAAATCGAAGCAATATGTGAGGAGTTTTACTGCGTTGCTTGTTTGATATTCCTAGCAAGTTGTTCTTTTGTACCTTGATATATCTTGGATAACTCAAGTGGCGACGTGGTTGATACGATTTTTCAGTTTCTTTCCGTTAATTAATGCAAGTGCGTATGATCAACATAAAAAAAGGTCTGGATTTACCCATAGAGGGCGCGCCTCAGCAAGTTATTCATGATGGTTCTGCCATCAAACGTGTAGCTGTGCTAGGTGAAGAGTTTATCGGTATGCGTCCAACCATGCATGTTCGTGTGGATGACCAAGTCAAAAAAGGCCAGGTACTTTTTGAAGACAAAAAGAACCCAGGCGTCCTATTTACTGCACCAGCTTCTGGTACAGTAAAAGAAATTAATCGTGGTGCTAAACGTGTGCTGCAATCTGTTGTTATTGAAGTAAACGGCAGTGAGCAAATCACCTTTGACTCTTTCAATGCAGATGAGCTTGCAAGCTTATCGCGTGAAAAAGCCAAAGAAGTACTTGTTCAGTCAGGTCAATGGACAGCACTTCGTGCTCGCCCATTTAGCAAAATAGCTGCGTTGGATGCAAATCCTAGCTCTATATTTGTAACCGCTATCGACACAAACCCTCTTGCTGCAGATCCTGCAGTAATTATTGCCGAAAATGCAGCTGCATTTGAAGCGGGTCTTGCTGTTGTTTCGCGTTTGACCGATGGCAAAGTATTTGTATGTAAGCAAGCTGGCAGTCAAGTTCCTAGCTCGTCTATCGCTCAAGTAGAAGTACATGAGTTCGGTGGCGTGCATCCAGCAGGCTTAGTTGGTACTCATATTCATCACCTTGATGCAGTATCTGTTAATAAACAAGTTTGGCATATTGGTTACCAAGACGTTATCGCGTATGGTCACTTATTCCTTACTGGTGAAATCAACACAGACCGTGTTATTTCGCTTGCAGGTCCTCGCGTTAAAAACCCTCGTTTAGTGAAAACACAACTAGGTGCTTCATTAGATGATTTAGTGGCAGGCGAATTAGAAGACGGTGATAACCGTGTTATTTCTGGTTCTGTTTTATCTGGCGCTATTTCTTCAGGTCCTCATGCATTCTTAGGCCGCTACCACGTTCAAGTATCTGTTTTACTTGAAGGTCGCGAAAAAGAGCTGTTTGGTTGGATTGCACCAGGTAGTGATAAATTCTCTGTAACGCGTACATTCCTTTCTCACCTTGCACCGAGTCGTTTATTTAAAATGACAACGTCTACAGGTGGTTCAAAACGTGCCATGGTACCAATTGGTAGCTACGAGCGCGTAATGCCGCTAGATATTTTGCCAACCCTATTATTACGTGACTTAATTTCACGTGACTTAGACAGTGCAATTTCATTAGGTGCGCTTGAACTTGATGAAGAAGATTTAGCGTTATGTACCTTCGTTTGTCCGGGCAAATACGAGTATGGTTCTATCCTACGCGATTGCTTAACAACGATCGAGAAGGAAGGCTAAGAGATGGGTTTAAAGAAATTTTTAGAAGACATTGAGCCGCATTTTGAACCAGGTGGTAAACACGAAAAATGGTACGCCCTGTATGAAGCAGCCGCGACTATTTTTTACACGCCAGGTTATGTAAATAAAGGCGCAACTCACGTTCGCGATAATATCGACCTAAAACGCATGATGATTTTAGTGTGGATGGCGACGTTCCCAGCTATGTTTTTTGGTATGTTCAACATCGGTCATCAGGCCGCAGGTGCTTTAGCACAAGGTTTTGAACTAGCAAACTCTTGGCAGGTTGGCTTGTTCCAGTTATTTGGTGGTGAATTAACCGCTGAGTCGGGCTGGGGCGCTAAAATGTTCTACGGGGCATGTTTCTTCTTACCAATATACGCCGTTACTTTTGCAGTAGGTGGTTTTTGGGAAGTACTATTTGCTTCTGTGCGTAAGCATGAAGTTAACGAAGGTTTCTTCGTAACCTCTGTATTATTTGCACTTATTTTGCCTGCGACTATTCCTTTATGGCAAGTGGCGTTAGGTATTACGTTTGGTGTTGTTATTGCTAAAGAAATCTTTGGTGGTACAGGCCGTAACTTCTTAAACCCTGCATTAGCGGGCCGTGCGTTCTTATTCTTCGCATACCCTGCACAAATTTCAGGTGACACAGTATGGACTGCAGTAGACTCGTTCTCTGGTGCAACTATGCTAGGTCAAGCGTTTGTAGGCACTCTTGATTACAGCAACATGGAGCTATGGTGGAATGCGTTTTACGGTTTCATTCAAGGTTCTGTAGGTGAGACATCTACGCTTGCTGTGCTTATTGGTGGCTTATTCTTAATTTACGTTCGCATCGCTTCTTGGCGCATTGTACTAGGTGTATTCCTAGGTATGGTGGCAACTGCATTCTTATTAAATGCGGTTGGCTCTGAGAGCAACCCTGTATTTGCAATGCCTTGGCATTGGCATTTAGTACTGGGTGGTTTTGCGTTTGGTATGTTCTTTATGGCTACTGACCCTGTATCAGCTGCATTTACCGATAAAGGTAAGTTCGCATACGGCGCGCTTATTGGCTTTATGGTTGTTATGATCCGTGTAGTAAACCCTGCTTTCCCAGAAGGCATGATGCTAGCAATCTTATTTGCTAACTTATTTGCTCCACTGTTCGATCACTTTGTAGTGCAAGCTAATATCAAGCGGAGGTTGGCACGTAATGTCTAGTAATAACGAATCAATCGGCAAAACGTTAACGGTTGTTGTAGCACTATGTTTAGTGTGTGCAATTATTGTATCGTTTGCTTCTGTACAGCTTCGTCCTTTACAGCAAGCTAATAAAACTCAAGATATTCAACGTAATATCTTAGCAGCAGCTGATATTGAAATCGCAAACTCTGTATCTGACACATTCGATGGCAAAATCGAAGCACGTGTTGTTGATATGGACACTGGCGAATTTGTTGAAGATGCTGATCCAAACTCATTTGATTTCGAAAAATCGAAATTCGACCAACAAAGAAGTTTTGCACTTAAAGCAGAAGGGATTAAGGACATCGCTGGTATTCAGCGTATGACTAAAAACTCACCTGTTTACATCTCTAAAAAAGAAGATGGCTCTACAGATGCAATCATTTTACCTATCCAAGGTTACGGCCTTTGGGGTGTAATGTATGGTTTCTTAGCGCTTGAAAGCGATGGCGAAACAGTTAAAAACATCAACTTTTACAAGCATAGCGAAACACCAGGCCTGGGTGGCGAAATTCAAAACCCACAATGGACAGCTAAATGGCAAGGTAAAGAGTTACCTATTAACATTATGAAAAGCGGTGCTAGCAACGAACATCAAATTGATGGTTTATCAGGTGCTACACTAACTTCTAATGGTGTTGATCACACAGTTGACTTTTGGACTGGTGAAAACGGCTTTGGTCCTTTCCTTGCGAAGGTACGTGAAGGAGCGTTGAAATAATGGCTGATACTAAAGAAATGAAGTCGGTCCTATTTGGTCCGGTTTTAGCTAACAACCCAATCGCATTACAAGTACTTGGTATTTGTTCTGCTCTGGCGGTAACGTCTAGCTTAAAAAATGCCTTAATCATGTCAATTGCTTTGACATTAGTAACGGCGTTTTCTAGCTTGTTCATTTCAAGCATTCGTAACCACATACCTTCATCAGTACGTATTATCGTACAGATGACGATCATTGCTTCACTAGTAATTGTTGTAGACCAAGTATTACAAGCATTCTCTTACGCTACGGCGAAAGAGCTTTCTGTATTCGTTGGCCTAATCATTACTAACTGTATTGTAATGGGTCGTGCTGAAGCGTACGCAATGAAGTCGCCGCCACTTATGTCATTTTTAGATGGTATTGGTAATGGCTTAGGCTACTCAGTGGTATTACTTACTGTTGGTTTCATTCGTGAGCTATTTGGTAAGGGAACACTATTCGGTGTTGATATTATCCCATTAGTACAAGATGGTGGTTGGTATCAACCTATGGGTCTATTGATTTTACCACCGAGTGCATTCTTCATCATTGGTTTATTCATATGGGTACTTCGTACTTATAAGAAAGACCAAGTAGAAGCTAAAGCGTAAGGGGCAAGCAGTGGAACATTATATTAGTTTATTTGTAAAAGCGGTTTTTATTGAAAACTTAGCTTTAGCTTTCTTCCTAGGTATGTGTACTTTCTTAGCAGTATCTAAAAAAGTAACTACATCAATTGGCCTAGGTGTAGCCGTTATTGTGGTACTGGGTATTTCTGTACCAGTAAATAACTTGGTTTACCATGCCGTACTTGCACCGGGTGCATTAGAGTGGCTTGGTTACCCTGAAGCAGACCTTAGCTTTTTACGTTTCTTAACGTTCATTGGTGTTATTGCAGCACTCGTGCAAATTTTGGAAATGGCATTAGATAAGTTTTTCCCTGCACTTTACAACGCATTAGGTATCTTCTTACCACTAATCACAGTTAACTGTGCGATTTTTGGTGCGGTATCATTCATGGTTGAGCGTAACTATAACTTCGGCGAGTCTGTTGTTTATGGTGTTGGCGCTGGTGTTGGTTGGGCGCTTGCAATTACATTACTTGCAGGTATCCGTGAGAAAATGAAATATTCAGACGTGCCAGATGGCCTACGTGGTTTAGGTATTACCTTCATCACTGTTGGTTTAATGGGTCTTGGCTTTATGTCATTCTCTGGTATTTCACTGTAAAGGTAGCGAGGATAAATCATGAGTTATGAGATTTTCTTAGGCGTTGGTGTTTTCATCGCTATCGTTGTACTACTAGTTTTAGTTATCATTGGTGCTAAATCTAAGTTAGTTGCAAGCGGTGACATAATCATCGGTATTAATGGCGATCCAGACAAAGCCATTAAAACATCAGCAGGTAGCAAGCTTTTAGGCGCGCTATCTGAGTCAGGTATTTTCGTATCATCTGCGTGTGGTGGCGGTGGCTCTTGTGGTCAGTGTCGTGTACACATTAAAGAAGGTGGTGGCGATATCTTACCAACAGAACTTGATCACATTTCTAAAGGTGAAGCCCGTGAAGGCTGTCGTTTAGCGTGTCAGGTAAATGTTAAAAACGACATGGAAATTGAACTTGAAGAGTCAATTTTCGGTGTTAAAAAATGGGATTGTGAAGTTATCTCTAACGATAACAAAGCAACGTTCATTAAAGAGCTTAAGCTACAAATTCCAGATGGCGAATCAGTGCCTTTCCGTGCGGGTGGTTACATCCAAATCGAAGCGCCTGCTCACCATGTTAAATACGCAGATTTCGATATTCCTGAAGAGTATCGTGGCGACTGGAATCACTTTGGTTTCTTCGACCTGGAGTCAAAAGTAGACGACGAAACAATTCGTGCATACTCAATGGCTAACTACCCAGAAGAAGAAGGCATTATCATGCTTAACGTGCGTATTGCTACGCCGCCGCCAAGAAACCTGAGCCTACCATGTGGTAAAATGTCATCGTACATTTGGTCACTTAAAGCAGGCGACAAGGTAACTATTTCAGGTCCATTTGGTGAGTTCTTCGCTAAAGACACCGACGCTGAAATGGTATTCGTAGGTGGTGGTGCAGGTATGGCACCAATGCGTTCACATATCTTTGACCAACTTAAGCGTTTAAACTCTAAGCGTAAGATTAGTTTCTGGTATGGTGCACGTTCTGAGCGTGAAATGTTCTATGTTGAAGATTTCGATGGCTTAGCAGCTGAAAACGATAACTTTGTATGGCATACCGCATTGTCTGACCCACAACCAGAAGATAACTGGGAAGGTTACACAGGCTTTATCCATAACGTACTTTATGAAAACTACTTGAAAGATCATGAAGCGCCAGAAGATTGTGAGTTCTACATGTGTGGTCCTCCAATGATGAACGCGGCTGTTATCGGCATGCTTAAAGACCTAGGTGTAGAAGACGAAAACATCTTACTAGATGACTTCGGTGGCTAACACCCATATCAAAACAGCTTAGTTTTGGTTAAAATACGGGCCTCGTCGCACTTTGTGCTACGGGGCTTTTTTTATTTTATTTTACATGGGCTAATTTAATGAACAGAGTAAGCAGTTCTCAAGGCGCTATCAGTATTTTTTTATTAACTATAATGCTATTTATCTCTGGCTGTGGGGCTGATAAAACACCTCAGGAGGTATTTTTAGAAGGCAAAACGATGGGCACCACCTATCATATTAAATACTTTGCCGACGATAAAAGCGTTGATGCCACTAAATTACAGCAGCAAATAGATACGCAATTGAAAGCGGTTAATCAGTCTATGTCTACGTATATCCCCGATTCCGAAATTAACACATTTAATAAATTACCCGCCAACCAAGTTATGCCAATTAGTGAAGACTTTAGGGCTGTGGTGAGTGAATCGATTCGTTTAGGTAAGTCGACCAAAACGCTCGATGTTACGATGGGCCCGTTAATAGATTTATGGGGCTTTGGACCTGATAAAAAACCAACTAAGCGCCCAAGTGATGAAGCACTTGCTGCAATGATTGAAAAAATTGGTGTAGATAAACTTAATCTTACTGAGCAGGGCCTTGCTAAAACAGTTGATGGTTTAGAGCTGTCGTTTTCGGCCACAGCGAAAGGGTATGGCATTGATAAAGTAGCGCAATTACTTGAAAGCCAAAATATTAGTAACTACATGGTAGAAATAGGTGGGGAGCTGCGCATTGGCGGTGAAAAGCCAAATAACCAAGATTGGAAAATCGCGATAGAGCAGCCAGATGCGCCACCAGGCGAGCGAAAAGTTCACCGTGTATTAGCGCCCGGTACGAATGGCATTGCAACATCAGGTGACTACCGTATTTTTTATAAAATGGATGGCGAAACTTACACTCATTTAATTGACCCAGTAACAGGCATGCCAATCAAACATGACTTAGTGTCGGTTACTGTATTACATCCTAGTGCAATGACCGCAGATGGCTTAGCAACCGCATTAACGGTTATGGGAATGGACGATGCTAAAGCATACGCTGAAAAGCACGATTTACCTGTGTACTTAATGGCTAAATCAGACAAAGGCATTGTGACTTACGCGAGCACTGCTTTTAAACCTTATTTGTAATATAATGGCGTTTAGCTAAAGCTTTATTCGTGCTAAACGCATATTACAACCGATTTTTTGAAATAGACTTCTCTCGCATCTATGTGGGTTTTGGGTGTATAATTTAGCGGTCGCTCAACAGTGTTTGAGCATAATTTATTGCTGATCAATAGGGGCTAAGCAATGTCACTTTTTCTTCTTACATTTGGTTTATTAATTTTAATCGTGATAGCTATGGCTGTTGGTATGATCGTGCAAAGAAAATCTATGGCAAGTAGTTGCGGTGGATTAGGCTCGGTAGGTATTGATAAAGCCTGTGATTGTGACGATCCATGTGATAAGCGTAAAAAGCGTATGGCTAAAGAGCAAGCTTGGAAAGAAAACCAAATTATTTAAGCAGTAGCTTAATGACAAAAAGCGCCATATGGCGCTTTTTTTGTACCTGTATATTTAGTGCTCATATCTTCTTTTAATTAAACACAACCTTAATGTATTAGACCAAGGTCTATAGTTTAGTTTTTTTCACCTATTAGGTTTATTTTTCTCGTTTGTCAAATTGGAGCTAACACTCTAAAGTTTAACCATAGACACAGAGCAAGGCTCCAGTCATAAGTTTGAGGCATAAAGTTAGCCTCGCTTAAAAGAATCTTTATATTGTGTGTGAAGATGTTGTCAGTGTGAAAGGCAACTCAAGGTCGGTGGTGACCGGTTTTGAGTTGTTTTTATTCTCTACAATTGCCACGCAGTGTAAACCAAGAATCTTTATATTGTGTGTGAAGATGTTGTCAGTGTGAAAGGCAACTCAAGGTCGGTGGTGACTGGTTTTGAGTTGTTTTTATTCTCTACAATTGCCGCGCAGTGTAAACCAAGAATCTTTATATTGTGTGTGAAGATGTTGTCAGTGTGAAAGGCAACTCAAGTTCGGTGGTGACTTAGCTTGAGTTGTTTTTATTCCCTACAATTGCCACGCAGTGTAAACCAAGAATCTTTATATTGTGTGTGAAGATGTTGTCAGTGTGAAAGGCAACTCAAGGTCGGTGGTGACCGGTTTTGAGTTGTTTTTATTCCCTATAATTGCCACGCAGTGTAAACCAAGAATCTTTATATGTGTGTGAAGATGTTGTCAGTGTGAAAGGCGGCTCAAGTTCGGTGGTGACTGAATTTGGGCTGTTTTTGTTTGTGCGGCTTTATTTTTAACTTCATTAATCCCCCTTATCTCTACTCCTCAACCTACCTAAATATAAAATATTTATAAACTAAGTCTTTATTTTTATTATGTTATTTTTTATTAACAAAATAGCTGCGAAAGCTTAACGCAAAACTTTATATTTTTTGTTGAACCGAAAACTGTCTTTGTTATACTCAGCATCGAACTTTCAGTAAGTTTTGAAAGTTTGTTTGATACGGATCAATTCTCACTAGGTAAATGTGTGCTAGCCGGTTTGATTGTATTTAGCACCTCGTTTTAGGGCTTACAGCAGCAATGTTTTTTAATTTTTCCATTGCGCGCTTTATTACTCTAATTTTGTTATTAGTCATTTAGTAGGTTAATGTCTTTGAACACACTTTCTTTGCATCATACAAATACGGCTTTTGCTTCTAGCAAACCGCACACGTGTGAGCGCTTGAATAAAGCGGGCAAGGGCGTGTGTGTCGCTATAACATTATTAGTGTTTAATACGGTAATGCTGCTAAGTGGTGCATTAGAGGATGCCTTTCAGCTTGAAGCGTTGTTTAGCAATGGCTCTATTGTTGAGCCTGTTTTGCTGCACATTACGCAATTTTTAGCTCATCCGATCATATCTAGTCAGTTACTCATTGGCCTTTGCTGGTTATTGTTCCATATTTTTCCGGCGCGTCGTGCTGGAATTATCCTTCGTAAAGCCGCTTTCGCTTTTCGCGAGGCAAAAGTACACCAACCTGTGTCCGCTGCACATGGTTGTCGTGCTCCACCTAGCTTTACAGGTTGTCTGTAAGGCTTCACTTGTTGCTGGTTTTAATTATTTTTTCTTGCTGTAAATAATTAAAGTTTGCATTAGCAATGTAGCCGCGTGTTTTAATCACGTCAGCCAACCAACACTCACCCAAGTTAACTTTTATTACGTTATATAAATGCGTTTAGAAGCTGGGTTTGTTGCTAGGTATTTTTTGCATCCACTTGCAGCGGGTTCAGTCCCCTTTATTTTTATAATTTAGTTCTAGTTAACTTGGGTTTTTATTGAAAAATCGTTGCTTAATTTTTATTTAAAGCAGCAAATTAAAACTCTAGGTTTGTAGGATACTCCCTTGTTAATTCGTAACCTTTGTAATATTGCTTTAGCTAGTACGGTGCTGGCGTTGTCAGGCTGTAAAGGCGGGATACTCGATCCAAAAGGTCAAATAGGTATTGATGAGAAAAACTTAATCATCATTGCTACTGTCCTTATGCTGCTCGTAGTAATCCCCGTTATTGTGATGACTTTGTATTTCGCATGGAAATACCGAGACACACAAGATCATGAAATTTATGCACCAAAATGGGCTCATTCAAATAAGATTGAAGCCGTTGTTTGGGCTGTTCCTATTGTTATCGTTATTATTTTAGGTGTTATTACCTGGCAGTCTACCCAAGACTTAGACCCCTATAAACCTATTGAAGGTAAAGGCGAGCACCTCACTGTAGAGGTGGTTTCATTAAACTGGAAGTGGCTATTTATTTACCCAGAGCAAGGTATTGCAACGGTAAATGAATTGGTATTTCCGGCAAATGTGCCGGTGGAATACAAAATCACTTCAGAAAGCACAATGAACTCGTTTTTTATTCCTCAGCTAGGTAGTCAAATTTATTCTATGGCAGGCATGGAAACCAAGCTTCATTTAATCGCAAACGAGCCGGGCACATTTAAAGGCTTTTCTGCTAATTACAGTGGCGCAGGTTTTACCGGTATGAAGTTCAATGCCATTGCCACCCCAACACAAGCTGATTTTGACACGTGGGTAACAAGCGTTAAAGCCAATGCTAATAACCTCACGCATGCCAATTATGTTGAACTTGCAAAAGCCAGTGAAAACAATCCTGTTGCCTATTATGGCAAGGTCGACGACGGCCTATTTCATACCATTGTTATGAAGTATATGCAGGCACATGGCGATATGAACAAAAAACATCAAGCAATGAGCGAACATGGGCAAATGAGCAAAAAGCACCATGAAATGAATGAACACGCAATGCCTTCATCTCACAGCCAGGGCGAGGAATAATAATGTCGTTTTTAGGTAAACTTTCACTCGACGCAATTCCGTTTCATGAGCCAATTATAATGGTTACCATGACGGTGATAGCGATTGCCGGGCTTATTATTGCCGGGCTTATTACTAAATATAAAAAGTGGGGCGTGCTTTGGCACGACTGGATCACCTCTGTTGATCATAAACGCTTAGGCGTAATGTACATCTTTTTAGCATTAATAATGCTGTTTCGTGGTTTTTCTGATGCCATTATGATGCGTGCGCAGTTAGCACTTGCTACTAGCGGTGCACCAGGTTATTTGCCTCCTGAGCATTACGACCAAATATTTACAGCGCACGGCGTTATCATGATCATATTTATGGCTATGCCATTTATGATTGGCCTAATGAACATTGTATTGCCACTACAAATTGGCGCACGCGATGTCGCTTTTCCATTTTTAAATAACCTAAGTTTTTGGTTTACTGCCAGCGGTGCCATTTTAATTAACTTGTCGCTTGTATTTGGTGAGTTTGCAAAAACAGGTTGGGTGGCGTATCCGCCGCTTTCGGAGCTGACTTTTAGCCCTGGGGTGGGGGTCGATTATTATATATGGGCCTTGCAAATTTCTGGGCTCGGTACGCTTTTAACTGCAGTAAACTTTTTAGCGACTGTGTTTAAAATGCGTGCCCCAGGTATGACCCTAATGAAAATGCCAATTTTTACATGGGCATGTACATGGGCAAATATTTTAATTGCAGCATCTTTCCCTATTTTAACTGCTGTGCTGGGCATGCTAACGCTTGACCGTTACCTTGATTTTCACTTTTTTACCAATGCAGCGGGCGGCAACGCCATGATGTACATCAACCTGTTTTGGGCGTGGGGTCACCCTGAGGTTTATATTTTAGTACTGCCTGCTTTTGGTATTTTTTCTGAAATTATCTCAACCTTTGCCGGTAAACGTTTATTTGGTTACAAATCGATGGTGTATGCCAGCGGTGCAATCTCTATTTTAGGTTTTATTGTTTGGCTACACCACTTTTTCACCATGGGGTCGAGCGCCAACGTTAATGCGTTCTTTGGGGTAATGACCATGGTTATTGCCGTCCCAACTGGCGTTAAGCTATTCAACTGGTTGTTTACCATTTACCGCGGCCGTTTACGTATTAGCGTTCCTGTACTTTGGACATTAGGCTTTATGGTTACCTTTACAGTAGGCGGTATGACCGGCGTATTACTGGCTATTCCGGGTGCCGATTACGTGTTGCATAACAGTTTATTCTTAATTGCGCATTTCCATAACACAATCATTGGTGGCGCTGTATTTGGCTACCTTGCAGGTTTTGTATTTTGGTTCCCTAAAGCAATGGGCTTTAAGCTTAGCGAAAAATGGGGTAAAGCGTCTTTCTGGTGTTGGATAGTTGGTTTCTTCGTGGCGTTTATGCCGTTGTATGTACTTGGTTTTTTAGGTATGACACGTCGCTTAAACCACACTAATAACCCAGATTGGAACATGTGGTTATACATTGCAGCAGGCGGTGCTGTCATTATTATGTTTGGTATTATTTTCCAAGTCGTGCAGCTCTTTGTTAGCTTTAGAGACCGCGAAGCACTTGACGATACAACCGGCGACCCGTGGAACGGCCATACACTAGAATGGGCAACTAGCTCACCTCCACAAGTGTATAACTTTGCAACTATTCCTCACGTTGATGACATTGATGCCTGGACCGAAGCGAAAGAAAAAGGCCAAGCGTATCAAACAAAAGCAAGCTACAGCCCAATTCATATGCCTAAAAACACAGCATCTGGGGTGTTAATTGCAGCAAGCTTAACTGTATTTAGCTTTGCCATGATCTGGCATATCTGGTGGTTAGCTGCCGTTGGTTTTGTTGGCGCAATTGCCTTATTTATCAAGCGTTGTTACACCAGCGATGTTGATTACTATATACAACCTGATGAAATTGCACGTATTGAAGCTGCGTATAATTCTAGTGGAAATAAGGAGCTAAGCGCGTGAGTACACTATCTGCGAATGTAGAAACTGCCCATTTAGACTCAGTTTCGCACGATGCTCATGCACATGAGCATCACGATACCTCTGGCGATACAATCTTTGGCTTTTGGTTATACCTAATGACCGATTGCCTATTATTTGCCTCGTTTTTTGCCACTTACGCCGTGCTGTTTATGAACACAGCCGGTGGTGTATCAGGTAAAGACATTTTTGAACTCGACTTTGTTGCAGTAGAAACCGCTGCGTTACTCATTAGTAGTATTACTTTTGGCTTTGCCATGATTGCCGCACAAGGGCAAAAAAAGGCACTAACACTCACCTGGTTGTTTATTACCTTTTGTTTAGGTGCTGTGTTTATAGGCATGGAAATTTACGAATTTCACCACCTAATTGTGCATGGTAATGGTCCACAACAAAGTGCCTTTTTAACCTCATTCTTCTCGTTAGTAGGCTTACATGGTTTACACGTAACTGCGGGTCTAATTTGGATGAGTATTATGATGATAGAAGTAGCTAAACGTGGCTTAGGTAAACAAACAGTAACACGCTTAAGCTGCCTAAGCCTATTTTGGCACTTCTTAGACATTGTTTGGATTTGTGTATTTACCGTTGTTTATTTAATGGGAGCAATGTAATGAGCCACAGCGAAGCGCACGCATTAAAGCAAATGCAAAACGAGCACCATGATGAGTCTCATGGCAGTGTTAAAACGTACTTAATTGGCTTTGTGCTATCAATAATTTTAACCGCGATACCGTTTTACATGGTAATGGAAGGCGACTTTTCAAAAGTAACTACGCTTTGGAGCATTGTTACTTTAGCTATTGTACAAATTTGGGTGCACTTAAAATACTTTTTACACCTTAATTTTACGACAGAAGATGGCCGTGCAAGTACCTTCTCATTTTTATTCAGTGCCCTAATTATCGTCATGGTTGTTGGGTTATCGGTTTGGATAATTTACGAATCTAACGCAATGATGATGTACTAGGAGTTGAAGATGTTTCGTCGTTATTTATCAGTGACTAAGCCAGGCATTATTATGGGCAACCTTATCAGCGTTGCAGGCGGTTTTTTACTTGCCTCGCGCGGGGATATAGACCCATGGCTAATGGTTGTTACGCTTATTGGCTTGTCACTTGTGGTTGCATCGGGCTGTGCTATCAACAATGTAATTGATAGAGACATAGATGTAGCCATGGCACGTACTCGTACGCGGGTAACAGTAACAGGCGAAATGTCGGCCTTTGCTGCACTGAGTCACGGGGTTTTATTGGGGGTTGTAGGGTTTGGTTTACTCATTGCTTACACCACACAAGCCGCGGTATTTTTTGCAGCGTTTGGCTATGTCATTTATGTTGGGGTTTATAGCCTTTACATGAAGCGCAACTCAGTTTATGGCACGTTTGTAGGTAGCCTTTCTGGCGCAGTGCCTCCTGTTGTTGGTTACTGCGCTGTAACCGGGCAGTTCGATATAGGTGCATTAATATTATTAGTTATGTTTAGTCTGTGGCAAATGCCGCATTCATATGCTATTGCTATTTTTCGCTTTAAAGATTACCAAGCCGCAGGTATTCCCGTATTACCCGTAGCGCAAGGTATTGATAAAGCGAAGCGCCATATTGTACTTTATATTGCTGTGTACGCTTTAGTTGTAATGCTATTACCAATAAGTGGCTACACTGGCGCAGCCTTTATGGCTGTGGCGTGTATTACCAGTTTTTGGTGGTTACTTATGGCACTGCGTGGCTATCGCCGTAATGTTAATTTAACGAGCTGGGCACGCCAAGTGTTTGCTTTTTCTATTATAAATATTACAGCACTCAGTATTGCCATGGCCGTTGACTACCACAGCGCAGCGCCACAACTGCTTACACTGATATAATTTTTAAAACTTTATATTTCCAAAGTTAATCCAAAGGCTCGAAAGGGCCTTTTTTCATGTTTGAAACTATTTTTTTAAACTTTCTGCTTCGTAAAATAAAGGTTTTAGGGTGCCGCAGTTTATAAATTTATACGTTAACTCATTCTGGCTAGGAAGGAGGGTTGAGGTTCTAAATTTTTGCATACAGGCATTTACTAAATCTACAAAAATTAAGTGGCTGAAACTAGGTGCTTGGCTAATTTTATGTATGTAAATTCGCTCTGTGCTACCTAGGTCTATCATGTCGTATTCTTGCCACTGGCTAGGTTTAGCTAAATCTTTTAATTGGCGAGCATATAGCTGTTTACTCATTTCTATTGTTCTGTTTGTGTAAATTAGGCTGCCTGCTTTTTTGTAATTGCCTTCGTACACATCTGCGGTAATGGTTATTTCTTCACCGCGCATTAAGCGTTGAATATTAAAAGGTTTGGGCTTTAGCGTTATAAGCTCTGCGTTGCGCACAATATCTAAAAAAGCCACATCGGGGTTTTTAATCCTATACACCACTTGTACATCGTGAGGTAATTTATAGCCGGGTAAGTTAAACGCATAAATTCCTGAACCTTTATTCACCAGTGCTATTGCATGCTCTGCATTGTATTTGGGGTTGAGTGGTGGCAATTCTGCTGCCTCTTCCTCAGCAAAAGCGTATCCGCTTATAGTAATGAGCAACAATGTAAGAAGTAAACGCATAATAATCTCAATTAATTTATGAGCTTAAAGTGTAGTATATAGCTTTAATAACTCTAAATTTAATAGGTTTATTTTAAATACACATAGTAAAAAGGCTCGTAAGAGCCTTATTGCGTTTAAATATGGTAGGTTTTTACTTAATCGCTTTTTTAACTTCACGCCAGTCAATAATTTTAAAATTTTGTGGTTGTAGTGGCATACGGTTGTAGCCGTCTTGCACTATAAGCATGCCTTCAGGATAGCCTGGTAAAGGTTTTGCTGTAACGGTTAAGCCGTCTGTTTCACCTGCGCCATCAATGCCTTTATCTAGATTAGCAATCACATTAAATTTACCTGCAAAGCTTAGGCTAGGCTGCGTATTATCTGATATTTTATAAAGCACATAGCTATTATCGCCTTGGCTTGATACTACTAAATAGCGCTTATCATCAGCATGATAGATTTCCATGCCTTCAACATCTGCCACAAGTTGCTCATTTATACCTTGTAGCATGACCGCTTTGTTGCCAGAAGTTGGCTCAGCACCGATATACCAAATGCCTGCATCTTCTTCACCTGCAAATAATTGGCCGCGCTTATCATCAGCGCTACAGCCTTCAGGTTGGCTTGGTAGGGTAAACTCTCTAACCAGTTCACCACTTAAATTACTTTGCTCACCGATGAGTTTATATTGCTGGAATAAACCTGATTTATCATTAACAAACACGTATTGACCAGATTCAGACGAATACATACACATACCGTAAATCTCAGGTAGGTTAGTGGCTATTTCTGTCACATGGTTTACTTGGTTATCACTATCGACAGTAAATACGCTAATGCTATTAAGAGTACGGTTACTGGCAGTGATCCACGTATGGGTCTGGTTGTTTATGTCTTGATGTTGGCGCACATCAACATTATTTAAACGCCCAACATTAAGCGATTGTACTTTGCTGCCAGCAAGGTCATAAACCATCAAACCACGGCGTTTATCTGTGCCTAAAATTAAGCTGTTTTTAGCATCTTGCTTATTTATCCAAATAGCCGGATCATCTGCTGCATCACCAAACGCAGCAACCGGTGTAGTTTGTGCGCTGGCATGAAGGTGAGTCATCGCGACATTGTTTTGTGAAGTCGCTGTTTGCGCTGTGTAGTTAACGTTTGCTTGAATGTAAGCGCCTGTTTCATCATCAATTAATACCAGCTGGGCTTGATTGTCATTAATAAAGCTTGCTGCAACAGACTCAATAGTGTGCTCACCTGCCAGCGACCATTGGCTTAGCTTGTCTGTTTGAGCTTGGTAAGCATAAACCTTATTACCATCAGTGGCACTCAGCCATAATGTACCGTCTTGTGATACCGATAGAGCCCCGATTTCACTGTTTAATTCGCCGTATGGCTGTACTAAAGCCACAGGTTGCTTATTGGCAGCTGATTCCGCATCAGCATTAATGGCCCACACTCCGAGCTCTGCCTCACTCACATACAGGGTTTTTGTGTCGTCATTTACTGCACAACCTGAAGCCTCTGTGACTGCAGAGAACTCACGTACTGCGATATTTTTAGCTTGGTTAGTGGCTAAATCATAAATAATGGTTTCGCTGATCAAGCCGCGAACATCTGGCACAAATGCTGATACAGTTTCGTTATTGCTATTTTTAAATAAACACACGGCATCAGGCTGAGCTTGAGGCGGGGTAATACGAGAGAGTTCATTTATCTGCCAAGTTTGACCATTTTTTATAAGCTTAAAAATGGCTACGTTGTCTTGGTTGTTATCTAGAGTTGCCAATAAAAATTGCTGCGCTGATAATTGTTTTAGTGAAATTGACTCAAAGTTACCGGCTAACAGCACACTGCTTTTCTCGTTATCGGCAAGTAATAAGCCCTGGCTTTCGCTCGCCATTAGCGATTGATTATTACCTAGCGCTGCTGCTTGTGAGCCTTGCATGTTTTGTTGTGGGCCAAATAACTTAGCCTCAACAGCCGGCTTTGCTATTTCTGTCGTGTTTTGCGTATCGTCATTACTTGTACAACCGCTAAGCGCAGTTACAAGCACAGCACTTGATAGCACTGCTGAAATTGTATTTAGTTTAAAGTTCATTATTTTATCCTTTACTTATCTATGTGCTTTTCAGTGCTAAAACGTACTTCACCAAGGTGATTAATCGCGCTTACACTGAGAGTTTCGCCATTGATAGAGATACTTAAAAAACCAGGTGTTGCTTCTGCGTAGCGGGTAAATTCACGTTGTTTTACAAACCGTGCTTCACTGCCACCACCAGAGACAAAGTGAGCCACCTTGCTATTTTTTGGTTGGTTGTATTGCAAGTCGTGCTCGTGCCCTGCGATATAAGCGTGCACATTATGACGCTCCAAAATAGGTTCTAAAATGTCGCGAAGCCCTTGGTTGCGGCCAAAGCGTTTACCACTTGAATAAAGCGGGTGATGGCCTACCACAATTTTCCATTTTGCGTTACTGCCAGCAAGTTGGGTTTCAAGCCAATCCAATTGTATTTGATAACTTTGCCCTTGAGTTGAGCGGTATTTTTCACGGGTTTTATATTCAGGTTGAATCGGGTTGGTATCTAAAAACACCATTAACACTTGCTCGTTGTTTTCAAGCGCAAATGTTTTACTGTAGTACCTTGCAGGTAACTGCCAGCGCTGACTTTTTGCGGTGTAGTCAATTTGTGCTTGGGCATTACCCAAGTAATCGTGATTACCTAAAACAACATACCAATCTTCAAATGTGTGCGGGCCATGGTATATGTTCTCAAAGGCTGATTGCCAAAGAGGATCGTTCACACTTGCCACGCCATTTGGGTAAAAGTTATCGCCGGTCGAGACAATAAAATCGGCATCGGTTTGATACATAGCAATTTCTAGCTGATGAGCCACTTCTTTTTGGTAAAAGTGGCCGTTGTGTCCCCAGTCGCCAATTACCATAAAGTTAAGGCTATTAGGCAACGTAGTTAACTTGGCAATTTTTTGTTGCTGATAAAGCGCATCTTTATAAATAATGGGCTCGCCAGCACTGAGCGCTGATGAGCACAGTAGCGCGGCCATTATGAAAGACAATTTAAACATGTTTTAACTCCAAAAAAGCACGCGATGGTTTGCCATTACGTGCTTAAAATGACAATACGTGTGATTAGAATGCGTAACGCAGCATTACTTGAATCACAGGGCCTGCTTCTTCCGATTCAAGCTCGTACTCATCAAATTCACGATTGTTTTGATCATCAAGTGAGTCAAATTTGTTAAAAACTTCATCTTTACTGGCATCCAGTAAGTTTGAACCAACTAGGCGAAGGGTGATGTCATCCCAGCGCTTTTCAACGAATAACTCTAAATCAGCTCCGTAAGAGGTTGTTACTTCTTCACCCACAAAGCGTCCGTATGCATCACCTTGATTACGGTACGTTGCACCGAATGATGCGCGTAGTGTTGGTAAATCTTGGATAAAGCCAACGTTATAAACATAATCTGATTGGTCATTAAATTTACGCTTACCAAAGCTGTCTTCAACTTCACTGTCGAGCCAAGAGTAATTTAAGAAGATACCAGTGTTAGGCATGTTTAAGGCGCTCAGTGGGGTTGATAAATCAAACTCAATACCTTGAACTGTGCCATCACCAGTATTTTGTGGTTGCAGTACAAATGTGCCTTCGCCTTCTGAGCCTTCAACACCTGTACTGGCAATTTCAATAAGGTCGCTAACGTCACGGTAAAATACGTTTACACCTACAACGCCACTTTTACCTAAACGGTATTCGTAACCTAAATCGATACCCCAAGATGATTCTGGTTTAAGGCTTGGGTTGCCTAAAAAGTCATTATCAGCGAGCTCTTCTTCAAGTAGGGCGGGTGTCATGTAGTCAAAGTCAGGGCGACGTAAGCTGCGAGCAACAGAGGCGCTGACTCGTCCGTTATCACTGACGCTGTAACGAAAGTGAGCCGATGGTAAGAAAAAGTCATAATCATTTTCGGCAGTAACGCCTTCATTGGTATCGGTAATACTTGAGTCAGTTGACTCCCAGCGCACCCCCATCTCCCATGAGAACACATCCGCTTCATGCTTGATTAGCGCAAATAAATCAAAACGGTCTTCTTCAAGTTTATTAACACCGCCGTCTACTGGTTCAAATTCGTTGTTAAATTGTGCTAATGACATTGGCGTCTCGCTAAATTGAGCCCATCCAGTCAGTGTTTGCTCACTTTCATCTTCAGCGACAAAAATAGCTGTGTCGCGTTCTTTGCCTTGCACAAAAGCACCAAACTGAACTTCTTTCGAGTCACCTACCAGTAAGCTGTGCTGCCATTGTAATGACCATTCTTTATCATCGATATCAACGGTTTCTTCTGCTTCTTCAAACACCATTGGGAGCTCTGAGGTATCAAGCTCAACTTCTTGTTCGTAAACAGACTCTTCAAAGCTGGCATAGCCTACTTTAAATTTGCTGGTACCGCCCAGTAGGGGCAATTCATAGCCAGAATTAATGTTGTAGTTGGTTTGATCAATAAACGAAACGTTTGCGTTATCTGAGATTAAATTACCACCCTCAACGACAGAGCCTGAGGTTGCAGATGCGTCGTCGTATTCAAAAGAGCGCTCATCTTCAGTACGGTCGGTATCAACCCACATGGCGCTAATATCAAATTTGCCACCGTTATCAAACACCTTTTCAAAGCTGGCATTTAATGATGTGTCATCGCCATCACGAGTATCAGATTGATCTTCACGGTTATCAAAATCGTCTGTTGCATAATTAGGGTTATTTTCAGGGCTATCGCCATAACGTCTGCTTGATTTTTGTTTTGGGTTATAACGACCTTGAAAATTAGCCCCTAGTAGTAAACGTCCACCTGCAAACTCAGTACCGTAAACGCCCGCAAAGCTTTCTTTTAGTTCACCATCATCATAGCGTAAGCCTCCTGCGCGAATGTAACCGCCATCTAAGCTGTAGCCATCGCGAAGTACAATGTTAAGGGTGCCCGCAATTGCATCGGCAGAGCGGTTGGCACTTGATGAACGAATTATTTCTACACGCTCGATTAATTCTGCTGGAATACGGTCAACAAAAAATGAGCGATCAGCGCCAGCGCCTGGAACTTCTTCGCCATTGATTAGTACTTTTGTGTAAGCAGGGCTCAAACCGCGCATACGTGCGCCGTCAGATTCAAGCACATCTGATAAAAACGTCACACTCGGTACACGCTTTAGTGCATCACCTGCGGTGAGTGGTTCAAAACGCTGAAAGTACTCTTGTGAATACTCAAGTGTTGGCGCAAGTTCTTGTGAGCGGTTGCGATAGCCTATTTCGCCATAAACTACTAACTCTTCAGATACTTTTACATCAGTTGTGTGTTCTTCTTGTGCTGCATGTACTGCTAAATTGCAAAGTGATAGCGCTGTTACCAGTGCTTTAAGTTTAAAGTGTGCCATGTAATTTGCTCCTGTTGCTGCTTGGTTTGAAAGCAAACTAATTAAATTAAATGACGCAAATGTGACAACACCCTATTTAGATCAGCAGGTTATTAAGGTTTTAAACGTTTTACCTAGGCGTGTGAGCTAATCGCACTCCCAAGCAATATAGCGTTAATGGGCCATGTGCAGCTTATAAGTAAGTGCATATCATTTAGCTGTCACATCATTGAGCTAATATGACCCTGCTACAAAAAATGCACTTCGGGTAGCATAAATACATACGCAATTTAAATAAGACAAACTATGCGATTTAATCCCTTTATTAGCCATCGGCTTTTAACAAACAGTATTATAGCTATGGCGTTATTAGCCATCTTTTTATGTGCCTATTTAGGGGAACTCAAAGAGCTGCAACACATACAATGGCTCGATATTATTGGTGAGGGCGGCATAGTGATTATGACCCTAACTTGGATTGTTGCCTTACTTATTTCGCGCCCGCCGGGCAAAGTTACTCGTTATTTGGTGCTTGGGCTTGGTTTATTTATGTTCTCGGCCACGCTCGATTTGCTCGATGAATGGTTAATGCAACCTGCGCAGCAGTGGCTAAGCTGGATAGAGTCACTGCCAGCCCCCGTTGGGATGCTGCTAACCAGTTTAGGTTTATACCATTGGCACCAAGAACAATATGTTTTAAATAAACAGCTAAGACGTCGTGAAGCACATTTACGTGAGCACGATAAAGTATGCCCTGTTACCGGTGTTTATACAGCCGAATACTTACAAAGCGTTTTAAACACGCAGCTTAAGGCGCCGCAGCCAGTTTTATTAGCCGCTATTGATATACGCGACTTCGCTAGTTTTAATAATGAGTTTGGTTTTAGCGAAGGGGATCGACTGCTACGCGAAATAAGCGAGCTTATACTAATGAACTGTCGGTTAAGCGATGTGGTATGTCGTTATGCGGGAGACTGTTTTATGGTACTAATGCCAGCCACATCAAAGCAGCAAGGCCAAGAGCTTCTTAGGCAAATAACAGCCGCATTAAAACATTGTGCTTTTAAAGTAGAAGGCTCTGGGCTTGCTAAGTTTCAGTGCGTGACTACCCACATCATACAAGCGCAAAAAAGTGATACAGCTCACATGCTAATGCAACAATTGCACAGCGGCCTACAACTACAAAAACAACAAAGAGCCACCAGCAGTGAACAGTTATGTTAGCTTAAGTGACAAGTATTTAACTGCACAGGGGCTTATAACTGCCGTTGTAGAGCTTGCGCAAAGTAGGGGGGTTGCCCTACATAAGTTGTTACGCGGCACCGGGATTTTTGAGCAAGATTTACTCAGCGTTGAGCATTGCTTTAGTTTGGAGCAGCAAGTTAAATTACTAAGTCAATTTAAACGCCTAATGAACACCCCCGACAGCGGTTTTTTACTAGGGAGTCAATTAGTTAACGATTCAAGTAGCGCAGCACAAAGTGTATTGTACAGCGCTAAACTAGGAGCGGCACTGTTACAAATACAGCGAGCGCGTTTACAGCTTTGCCCTTTGTTTTTTAGTCAGCACTATGTAAGTAATCAGCAATTTTATATTTTTTTAAATGCTGCTACAGGGCTTGATGACGACCTGCATAACTACATTTTAGAAATTTACAGTGCTGCGTTTTATAGTTTATTAAAGCGTTTAAGCCCGCACTATCCGCAATGTGAGTTCGACTTTAGCTTTAAGCGACCGCGTCATATTCATCAGTACGAGCAACATTTAGGTTTAAAGCTGCGTTTTGAGCAGCCAACAACTCGTTGGGTAATTAGCAAAACATTACTTCGCCAAGCTAACCCGTACGCCAGCGAATTACGCTTTATGCAAGCACGCGCTCAATTGGCTGTAAAATCACACGAAAAATACACCTTTATAGAGGCTGTTTGGCGCTATTTACACACTTATAACGAGGCAAGTTTAGAGCAAACCGCCCAGTATTTTGCCATGAGCCCAGCCACGTTTAAACGAAAACTAAAATGCCATAATATGCGCTTTTCGAGCTTAGTTGATGAGCAAAATAAACATAAAGCCATTTATTTACTTACCTTGCGCGCTAAGTGCAATGAGCATGTTGCTGAGCGTTTGGCATTTTACGATATTCCTAACTTTAGGCGGGCATTTAAACGTTGGACAGGGCTAACCCCAAGCCAGTTAAAAGTATAAAGCGCACAGGTTAATACTTCTTTTAAAAACCCGCAGCCTGCTCAATCACTATTGCATGGCGCTGCGCTAAACGCGTATGGTCTCTGTCGTAGCCGCCACCAATAACACTGGCAATAGCGGTGTTATGTTCAAGGCAGCGCTTAAACACTAAATGGTCACGCTGTTTAATGCCGTCCCAGCTTATATCTAGTTTGCCTAAGCCATCCTCTTGCCAAATATCTACACCGGCATCGTATAGGACTAAATCGGGGTTGAGTTCTTTTAGTAAAAACTGCAGCGTATCATCCACAACGCCTAAGTATTCTGCGTCTTGCATATTGTTAGCAAGGCCTATGTCTAAATCGCTGGGGGATTTTCTAAACGGGAAGTTTTTTTCGCAGTGTATAGAGCATGTATACGCATACGGTTGATGCGCAAGCATTGCAGCTGTGCCATCGCCTTGGTGTACGTCTAAATCAAAAATGAGCACGTTGGTCACTTCACCGCTTTGTATTAATGTTTGCGCGGTAAAGGCTAAGTCGTTCACCATACAAAAACCTGAGCCAAAATCAGTATGTGCATGGTGTGTACCGCCTGCTAAATGACAGGCTAAGCCATGCTTTAATGCTAAGCGTGCAGTGTGTAACGTGCCTTGTGGGGCGGTGAATGTGCGGTCCATTAGCGGTTGCGACCAAGGTAAGCCAATGCGGCGCATGGCTTTTTCGTCTAGACGGTTATGCCATAAATCGTGAATGTAGTTTTCGCAGTGTACCAGTTCAAGTGGTTCAGGGGAGCCCAAAATAGGCTCTACTAAATTATTACCTGCAATGCCTAAACCTTTAACCTGCTCATATAAATGAGCAAATTTACTCATTACAAATCGGTGCTTAGGGTCAAAGCTAAACGAATAATTACTGTGATAGACCAAAGGTAAGTGAGGGTTTAGGCGCATAACCGTATCAATAATAAAGTTTGCGCTATGGTAATAAACTTAACTAAGGGAGTCTATTGCCGCTATTCAATCAATGAGGCAAGCTCGCGATGAAGTAATTGTTCATCGGCTAAATTAAGTTCAACTAACCGTTTTAAATAGGTAATGCTGTTTATATCTATATGGTGGCAATTAAGGCCGATGTGTTTATCTTCTATGTGGCAAATAAACACCTCCATTTTTATTTCTATATCGCTTTGTGGCAAGGTAAAGCGCAAGGTGGCTTCGCTATTTTTTGTGCCACTAAACGCCGCGCATTTAGTAATGAGTGCGCCATGTAAAGATACATCGAGTAATTTGCATGGGTAGCTCTCTCCTGCAAATTCTAATTGAGCCGCGGTTGAAAAAAGAATACGCGAGAACTGACGTCGATTTTCCATAAAACGAGTGCCTTTATTGTAATATTTAAATCAAGCATAGCGGGAAATAGCCCATAGCGATAAAAAATGGCATAAAAAAAACCCGCATAAATGCAGGGTTTGTTATATCAGTTAACAATTAACCAATTTTTTTATACTTAATACGCTTAGGTTGTGCAGCTTCTGCGCCTAAGGTCTTTTTAAGCCACTCTTCGTATTCAGTGTAGTTACCATCAAAGAAGTTAATTTGGCCTTCGTCGCGGTAATCTAAAATGTGTGTTGCAATACGGTCAAGGAACCAACGGTCATGCGATATACACATTACACAGCCTGGGAACTCTAAAATAGCGTTCTCAAGGGCGCGTAGTGTTTCAACATCAAGGTCATTGGTTGGCTCATCCAGTAGTACTACGTTACCACCCGCTTTTAAAAGCTTAGCAAGGTGTAAACGGTTACGCTCACCACCTGATAAGTCTTTTACAAACTTTTGCTGATCGTTACCTTTAAAGTTAAAGCGGCTAACGTATGCACGGCTTGGGAACTCAAAGTTACCAATTTTTAGCACGTCTTGCCCGTCAGATATTTCTTGGAATACAGTTTTGCTTTCGTCCATATTGCCACGGAACTGATCAACCGTTGCAAGCTCTACAGTTTCACCTACGCTAATGCTGCCGCTATCAGGTTGCTCTTCGCCGCTTAGCATTTTAAATAGGGTTGATTTACCCGCGCCATTGGCACCGATAATGCCCACTATCGCGCCTTTTGGCATACTAAAGCTTAAATCGTCGATTAATACGCGATCGCCAAAACTCTTACGTAAGTTATTAACTTCAAGCACTTGGTCGCCTAAACGCGGACCAGGTGGAATAAATAGCTCGTTAGTTTCGTTACGCTTTTGGTAATCAGACTGCTGTAGCTCACTAAACTGCGCCATACGCGCTTTAGACTTAGCTTGGCGACCTTTAGGGTTTGAACGAACCCACTCAAGCTCTTGAGCAATTGATTTTTGACGTGCTTTTTCAGATTTTTGCTCTTGTTGTAAGCGCGCATCTTTTTGCTCAAGCCAAGAAGAGTAGTTACCTTCCCACGGAATACCTTCACCACGGTCAAGCTCTAGTATCCAGCCAGCTACATTATCAAGGAAGTAACGGTCATGCGTTACCGCCACAACAGTGCCTTCGTAATCATGTAAGAAGCGCTCAAGCCAAGCAACCGACTCAGCATCTAAGTGGTTAGTAGGCTCATCGAGAATAAGCATATCTGGCTTTTCGAGTAATAAACGACAAATAGCAACACGGCGGCGCTCACCACCTGAAAGGTGCTCAATTTTAGCATCCCATTCAGGTAAACGAAGTGCATCGGCAGCGCGCTCTAAAACGTTATCGATGTTGTGGCCATCGTGCGCTTGAATGATTGCTTCAAGCTTACCTTGCTCTTTTGCTAGGGCGTCAAAGTCAGCGTCTTCCATCGCGTACTCGTTGTACACTTCGTCAAGGCGATTAAGGGCATGTTTTACTTCGCCAACAGCTTCTTCAACTATTTCGCGTACTGTTTTGCTTTCATCCAGTACTGGCTCTTGCGGTAAGTAACCAATTTTAGTACCAGGTTGAGGGCGGGCTTCACCTTCAAAGTCTTGGTCAACACCGGCCATAATGCGAAGTAATGTAGATTTACCAGCACCATTTAAACCTAGCACACCAATTTTAGCGCCAGGGAAAAAGTGCAACGAAATATCTTTTAAAATTGTGCGCTTAGGTGGCACAACTTTAGATACTCGACTCATCGAGAATATAAACTTATCAGGTAAAACCATGGAGGAAAGCCTTCAAATAATAATAAAAATTTCAATGTTGTATTGTAGTGGCTCACAGGTGAAACAGTCAACGAATGGCGGGTTTTAAAGCGCTAATGGCTGCAGGTTGATAAAGTATAAAATCATGAATAAATTTCATTTAGACATCTATACATCTAGAGGTTGATATTTTTAGCATACTGTTCATAATGAGAGCGTATAAATTCTCGGTTTTTATGAGTAGGAGTAAAAAATATGCCAATTACAGTGAAAGACGAGCTACCGGCTATTGCCCGTTTACGTGAAGAAAACGTGTTTGTAATGCCAAAAAGTCGCGCAAAAACGCAAGAAATTCGTCCTATGCGTTTGGCTATTTTAAATTTAATGCCTAATAAAGTAGAAACCGAAGTGCAGTTTATTCGTTTGCTTGCCAATTCTCCTTTGCAAGTAAATGTAGAGCTATTACGCCTAGATACGCATCGCAGCAGTAGCAACTCAGAAGAGCACCTAGATACCTTTTATCGTTATTTTTCAGAAGTGAAAGACAATAACTACGATGCGTTAATTGTTACCGGCGCGCCACTAGCACACCTTGAATACGACGATGTTGCGTACTGGGATGAGCTAAAAGTGATTATTGATTGGGCAGAGCAGCACGTTACCTCTACGCTGTTTTCGTGCTGGGCGGCGCATGCCGCGTTGTATCATCGTTACAATTTAAAACGCGATTTAAAAGAAGATAAACTTTGTGGTGTGTTTACTCACCAGTGTTACTTTGATCACGGGGCACTTACTCGTGGCTTTGACGACACCTTTTTAGTGCCGCACTCACGTTATGGCCACATAGATATAAATAAAATAAATGCCTGCGACGATATAGTCGTGCTGGCAGGCTCTGAAAAAGTAGGCGCTTACTTAATGAAAAATAAGTCGGGCAGCCAAGTGTTTATAACCGGCCACCCAGAATATGATGCCGACACACTAAAAGCAGAGTACGAACGCGATTTACAAAAAAGCCCTGATGCGCCAAAACCCGAAAACTATTTTCCAGATAACGATGCAAACAAAAAGCCGTCAAAAACGTGGCAAAGCCATGCCTTTTTGCTGTTTTCGAACTGGTTAAATTACTACGTGTACCAAACGACCCCTTATGATATTAATTTAGTTAGCCAAGATGTGAGGACTAACAACTATGCCGAATAACGTGCAAAACAATAATAAACACAGCGAATTAAGCGCTGCATTAAAAGAGCGTATTTTAATTTTAGATGGCGCCATGGGTACCATGATCCAAACTCACAAGCTTGAAGAAGAAGACTACCGAGGCGAGCGCTTTAAAGACTGGCACGTCCTAATTAAAGGCAATAACGATTTATTAAGCCTTACAAAACCTGAGTTAATAACCGATATACACCGCAGCTTTTTAGCCGCCGGTGCAGACATTATTGAAACCAATACCTTTAACTCAACCACCATTTCGATGGAAGATTACGACATGGCAAGCATAAGCCGTGAGGTAAACTTAGAGTCGGCCAAACTCGCACGCGCAATATGTGACGAGTTCACCGCTAAAAACCCAGAAAAACCACGCTATGTAGCCGGTGTGTTAGGGCCAACCTCTAAAACCTGCTCAATTTCGCCAGATGTAAACGACCCAGGTTACCGTAACGTAACGTTTGATAAGCTGGTTACTGCCTATGTTGAGTCTACCCTTGCATTAATGGAAGGCGGCGCTGATTTAATACTTATCGAAACCATTTTCGACACCCTAAATGCAAAAGCGGCCTCATTCGCAGTAGAAGAAGCGTTTGAGCAAGCAGGGCGTACATTACCTGTAATGATCTCAGGCACAATTACCGATGCCTCTGGGCGTACGCTTTCGGGGCAAACCACCGAAGCATTTTATAACTCTATTCGCCATATCAAGCCGCTTTCTATAGGCCTTAACTGCGCCTTAGGGCCAGATTTACTACGCCAATACGTAGAGGAGCTTTCGCGCGTATGCGAAACATTTACCTCAGTACACCCAAATGCAGGTTTACCTAACGAATTTGGTGAGTACGACCTAGAAGCAGAGGACATGGCGAAAGAGATTATAGACTGGGGCAAATCGGGCTTCATAAATATTGTTGGTGGTTGCTGCGGCACCACGCCTGCGCATATTCGTGCGTTTGCCAAAGGGCTTGAAGGGGTAAAACCTCGCGTATTACCAGAGCTTGATGTTCGCATGCGTTTATCAGGCCTTGAAGCCTGTAACTTAAACTAGGAGCCAACATGACCCAGCAAATTGCAGTATTTACCAATGTTGGCGAGCGTACCAACGTAACCGGCTCTGCCATGTTTAAACGCTTAATCATGGAAGAAGACTATGAAGCAGCGCTTACCGTAGCCCGCGAGCAAGTAGAAAACGGCGCCCAAGTTATTGATATAAACATGGACGAAGCCATGTTGGACTCAAAAGCGGCCATGGTTAAGTTTTTAAACTTAATTGCCTCAGAGCCCGATATTTCTAAAGTGCCTATTATGGTCGACTCCTCTAAATGGGAAGTAATAGAAGCAGGCCTTAAATGTATTCAAGGCAAGGCTATTGTTAACTCAATATCGCTTAAAGAAGGGGAGGAGCCGTTTAAACGCCAGGCTAAAATTATTAAACGTTTTGGCGCAGCCGCTGTTGTAATGGCGTTTGATACCGACGGCCAAGCCGACACCGCAGACCGCAAATACGAAATATGTGAACGCAGCTACAAAATATTAGTCGAAGAGATAGGTTTTCCGCCGGAAGATATAATATTCGACCCCAATATATTTGCCGTAGCCACCGGTATAGAAGAGCACGACAATTACGCAGTAGAATTTATTGAAGGTACACGCCGCATTAAACAAAACTTACCACACTGTAAAGTGTCGGGCGGGGTGTCTAATGTCTCGTTTTCGTTTAGGGGCAATAACCCCGTGCGTGAAGCCATTCACTCAGTGTTTTTATACCACGCAATAAAAGCGGGTATGGATATGGGTATTGTAAACGCAGGGCAACTTGCGGTTTACGACGACATCCCCGAGGAACTTCGCAAAGCCGTAGAAGATGTAATCCTTAACACCGACCCCGGTGCAGGTGAGCGCCTTGTAGAAATAGCGCCTAAGTTTTCAGGTATGGCACAAGCCGAACGCGTAGAAGATTTAGAGTGGCGCACATGGCCTGTTGAAAAACGTCTAGAGCACGCTCTTGTAAAAGGCATTACCACCTTTATAGATGAAGATACCGAAGAGTGCCGCGCAGCTGCCGATAAACCTATTCACGTAATTGAAGGGCCATTAATGGATGGCATGAACGTGGTAGGGGATTTATTTGGCGCAGGTAAAATGTTTTTACCGCAAGTTGTTAAATCGGCCCGCGTGATGAAACGAGCCGTGGCCTACCTAGACCCATACATAGAAGCCGAAAAAGAAGAAGGTGCCACTAACGGTAAAGTGGTTATGGCCACCGTAAAAGGCGACGTGCACGACATAGGTAAAAACATTGTAGGCGTAGTACTGCAATGTAATAACTACGAAGTAATCGACTTAGGTGTAATGGTACCTGCCGAAAAAATACTGCAAACCGCGATTGACGAAAAAGCCGACATAATCGGTCTTTCGGGTTTAATTACCCCATCGCTTGATGAAATGGTACACGTAGCCAAAGAAATGACCCGCCGAGGCTTTGAATTACCACTAATGATTGGCGGCGCAACTACCTCTAAAGCGCATACTGCCGTTAAAATTGAACCGCAGTACGACAAAGGCGTAGTGTATGTAAATAACGCCAGTCGTGCAGTGGGCGTGGTATCAAGCTTATTATCTAAAGAGCTAAAACCGGCCTTTTTAGAAAAAACTAAAGCCGAATACGAAAAAGTACGCGAGCAACAAGCGCGCAAAAAGCCACGTTCAAAACCAGTTACCATACAGCGCGCCCGCGATAACGCAGCCAAGCTTGATTGGGATAACTACACGCCACCGGTGCCTAAAAAGCTGGGCGTGACCGAATTTAAAAATGTATCAATTGCGACTTTACGTAAATACATAGATTGGACCCCATATTTTATGACGTGGTCAATCGCTGGTAAATACCCACGCATAATGGACGATGAAGTCGTTGGCGAGCAAGCACGTAGCTTGTTTAAAGACGCTAACGACATGCTCGACGACCTTGAAAAGTCAGGTGCTTTGCAACCTTTAGGTGTCATTGGTTTATTCCCTGCAAACCGCGTGGGTGATGACATAGAAATTTACACCGACGAAACCCGCAAAGAGCTGTTAACTACCTCATGCCATTTACGCCAGCAAACCGAAAAAACCGACTTTGCTAACTATTGTTTAGCCGACTACATTGCGCCAAAAGGCACACCTGATTACTTTGGCGCGTTTGCAGTAACGGGCGGTTTAGAAGAAGACGACCTAGCCGACGCGTTTGACGCACAGCAAGACGACTACAATAAAATAATGGTAAAAGCGGTTGCCGACAGGCTTGCCGAGGCGTTTGCAGAATACTTGCACGAACAAGTGCGTAAAGAATATTGGGGTTACGCAGCCGATGAAAATTTAAGTAACGATGAGCTAATTCGCGAAAACTACCAAGGTATTCGCCCAGCACCGGGTTACCCAGCGTGCCCAGAGCACACCGAGAAAAAGAAAATTTGGCAGTTACTCGATACCGAAAAACGCATTGGCATGCAGCTCACCAGCTCATACGCCATGTGGCCAGGGGCTGCGGTTTCGGGCTGGTATTTCTCACACCCAGAGGCAAAATACTACGCCGTAGCCGCTGTGCAAAAAGATCAGGTGGAAGACTACGCCAAGCGAACTAATATGACGCTCGCAGAGGCTGAAAGATGGCTGTCGCCTAACTTGGGGTATGAGCCAGAGTAAAAGAGCAGCGTTCAGTTTTTAGCTGTCAGCTATCAGTAAAAACAAAACGAGCCAAATTTGGCTCGTTTTTTTATATTAAAGAAAAGAAGTAAAAATTGGTTCATATGTATTCAGTGTTTATTTAGTATAAGTAGTAATAAAAAGCTGAATAACTTGATTTTTACTCAGGAAAATATTCTTTTCTAAAAATAATAGGATTATAGATTAAATGAAGCTTTATCATTACATGGATGAGGTGTTTGGCTTAAAAAATTTATCAAATAGGAGGATTAAGGCTTCAACTTTTGACAATTTGAATGACCCTTTTGAGTTATTAGGTATCGAAACTAGCACACCTTATATACGTGCAAGCTTAAATAGGATGAAACTAGGTGTTTCAAGAGAATTTGGAATATTGTGCTTTAGTAAAATTTGGTCTAACCCTGTTCAGTGGGCTCATTATGCTAATAACCACAAGGGCATATGTGTGGAACTTGAGCTATCTAATAAAGAGGATGCTCAAGAAGTAAAATATTATTCTGAAAGATTTAAAAGTAATTTAATAGATGATCAAAGCTTCCCACTAAAGTTATTACTTTCTAAATTCAAACATTGGGAATATGAAAAAGAATATAGAACAATTCGGGACCTTAATAACTTTGAAAAAGAAAATGGTCTTTATTTTCAGCCATTCAATGAGGACATGAAACTATCTAAAATAATTATTGGATGCCAATCGAAGTTAACTAGAAGCGAGCTAGAGAAGTCCCTCTGCATTCAGGATAGAGGTGTTGAAATTATATATGCTAGAGCTGCTTTCAAGTCATTTAAGATTGTTAAGTATCAGAATAAATAAAGGACTATTAATGAAGTATCTAAATTACATATTGCTTTGCCTATCCCTATTTTTCACATCGAACACATTTGCGCTTGAGCAGAAGTATCACGAGAGTGTTTTACCTGTTATTGCTGCTTTTAAAGCGCAGGATAAAACTGCGATTGCTGCGCATATTCGCTACCCTCTAAAAAGGCAATATCCATTGCCCGGCATTAAAAATGAAGCTGAGTTTATTAACCGCTTTGATGAAGTGTTCGACGATGAACTAGTTGCCGTTATTGGCAGCTCTAATATTAATACCGATTGGGATAGCATAGGTTGGCGTGGCATTATGCTAAATAACGGCGTGATGTGGGTTGATACTGACGGCAAAATTACCGGTATAAATAGCCACACAGCTAAAGAGCAGGCATTTGCTAAACGCTTAATTGAACAAGACAAGCAATCACTCCATCCAAGTATTAATACGTTTGAAGAGCCAGTGCTGGATTGGAAAACGGCTAGCTACCATATTCGCGTTGATGATTTAGGTGATAGAAATTACCGTTATGCAGTGTGGAGTAGTGATAAAAGGCCAAAGGACAAGCCTGATATGGTTTTATTTAACGGTGATATTACCTTTGAGGGTAGCGGCGGCAATCACCACTATACGTTTATAAACGGACGCTATAGTTACATATTACACGTTACTATTATTGGCTGCGATACATCGCCACCTGGTTGGCTTGAAGTATATAAAGATGATGAGCAGTTATTAAATGAGCCTGTTATAAGTGCTAAGTAGAATCAGTAAACCCCTCTTATCTCTATCCAATAAAGCTGCCACTTAATAACAGCTATAAGTTGGCGGTTCGCCGATAAAAATTTCAATAAACCAATCCTAAGTGGTAGGCTAAAAAAGTAGCAATTATTCAAACCGTTCTCGCGCAACAAGGAATCCCTTTAAAGCGCTTTGCCAAGGAGTTAAATATGATCACGCTTACCGTTAATGGTAATAAACATGAGTTTACAGGCGATCCGTCAACGCCGGTGCTTTGGTATCTTCGAGATGAATTAAATTTAACCGGGCCTAAGTTTGGCTGTGGTATGGCGCAATGTGGTGCGTGCACCATACACATTGATGGCGTAGCGCAGCGCTCGTGCATTTTACCGGTATCGGCTGTGGCAGGGCGTGCTATTACCTCTATTGAAGGGTTAAGCGAGCAAGGCGATCACCCCGTGCAAAAAGCCTGGGTTGAGCATAAAGTGCCGCAATGTGGGTTTTGTCAGTGCGGGCAAATAATGCAAGCGGCAAGCTTATTAGCCGCTAACCCCAACCCCACTGATGATGAAATAGTGAGTAATATGTCGGGCAATATTTGCCGTTGTGGTACGTATCCGCGTATTCATAAAGCGATTAAGTCGGCGGCTAAAACCATTGCGGGCGTTGAATATTTTGACCCAAATGAACAAGGGGAAGAAGTATGAAAAACGACAATACGTACTTTGACTTAAACCGTCGCCAATTTTTAAAAACCAGCGCAATAGGCGCATTAGTATTAGGCACTTATTTTGTAGGCAGTGCACCAAAAGCGTTTGCAGGCGTGTTAGAGCAACCCTCTGAGCAAGCAAACCGTGCTAACTTATTTATAGCGCTGCGCCCCGATGGCATGGTTGAAATAACCTGTCATCGCTCTGAAATGGGCCAGCAAATCCGTACAGCCATTGCTCAAATTGTGGCAGACGAAATGGAAGCAGCATGGGATAAAGTAGTGGTTATTCAAGGTAAGGGCGACCCTAAATATGGGGATCAAAATACCGATGGTTCGCGCAGTATTCGCTACAACATGCAACGCCTGCGTGAAATGGGCGCAAGTGTTCGCTACATGATGCAGCACGCAGCTGCTAAATATTGGAACGTTGAGCCGCAAACCTGTACAGCTAATCAGCACGTGGTTACTCACAGCTCGGGTAAAACGGTTGCCTATAAAGACTTAATTGATCTCGCGCTTGGTATTACCCCGCCAGAGCCAGACAAGTTAACACTTAAAACACGTAAAGAATGGCGCTATATAAATACCGGTATGGCGCACATAGATTTAACCGATTTAGTAACCGGTAAAGCCACATTTGCTGCTGATGTTCGCGAGCCAAAAGCGCTGGTGGCTATGATTGAGCGCCCGCGGGTAGTAGGTGGCGTGGTTAAATCGTTTGATGCCAGCGCCGCTAAAGCAATTAATGGCGTAGTTGATATTATTGAAATGCCTGTACCAAAAGGCGCGCCGCAATTTCAGCCAAAAGGCGGCATTGCTATTGTTGCTAAAAATACCTGGGCTGCATGGCAGGCGCGTAAAGCACTAAAGGTGGTGTGGGATGATGGTAAAAACGGCGATTATAATTCAAAAGAATTTAAAAAGTCGCTATTACAAACCGTTAATGAGCCGCAAGCTCATGTGCGCGACATAGGCGATGCAGCCAGCGTATTGGCTAAATCGAGCAATAAGTTAGTAGCCGATTATTACGCGCCGCATTTGGCCCAAGCACCAATGGAGCCACCTTGCGCCACGGCGATGTATCATAAAGACCGCGTTGATATATGGGCTGCAACGCAAAACCCGCAAGCCGATATGAAAACCGTAGCCGCACTACTTGATATGGACGAGAGTAAAATTAACGTGCATGTCACCATGTTAGGTGGCGGGTTTGGGCGTAAATCAAAACCTGACTTTTCGGCAGAAGCTGCTTACATTTCAATGAAAGTAGGACAACCCATACGCGTACAATGGACGCGAGAGGATGATATTCAGCACAGTTTTTATCATGCGGTATCGGCTCAACATATTGAAGCTTCACTAGATGAAAAAGGTAATATTGAGGCTTACTTACACCGTACGGCGTTTTCGCCAATTATGTCGACCTTTCAAGAAGGGGCAACGTCGCCTGCAGGTTTTGAGCTGCGCTTGGGCTTTACCGATAACCCCATAAACTCACCTAACTTAAAGTTAGAAAACGGCGAAGCACCCGCTAAAACAAGAGTAGGTTGGATGCGTTCGGTATCAAATATTTTTCATGCTTTTGCTATTCAGTCGTTTATTGCTGAAGCGGCGCACAAAGCAGGGCGCGACCAAAAAGACTATTTACTTGAAACCATAGGCCCTGATCGCATTTTAGATGTAACCGAGCAAAATGCCTCGTACGATAACTATGGCGCCGATAAAGACGTTTACCCATTAGATATTGGTAAATTACGCCATGTTATTGAAAAAGTAGCCGATATAAGCAAATGGGGCCGAAAGCTGCCAAAAGGTCGCGGGTTAGGTATTGCAGCGCACCGCAGCTTTTTAACCTATGTGGCTACTGTGGTTGAGGTAGAGGTATCCGACGCTGGTGATTTAAACGTGATTAAATCGTGGGTGGCTATTGATGCAGGTACGGTAGTAAACACCGATACCGTTAAAAATCAAACGCAAGGTGGCTCTATTTACGGTATTACCACTGCAATTAGCGACGGTATTACCTTTGATAAAGGCCGCGTGCAGCAAAGTAATTTTCACGATTACCGCGTACCGCGTATGAGCGACTCACCACTAGAGGTAGAAGTAGAAATAATACAAAGCGATGCACCACCAGCAGGTGTGGGCGAGCCCGCAACACCGGTTTATGCACCCGCATTGTGTAACGCTATTTTTGCTGCCTGTGGGAAACGCATTAGACAACTGCCTATAGGTAACCAATTAAAAGCGTAAATAACGTACTTTTATTTAAGCCGTAAAACAAAAAAACCGCCAAATGGCGGTTTTTTTTAGAAGTTAGCGATTAGTGAGTTTTTTCAAACTCGTCTACTTCGCGCTCTGCTTCTTCTTTAGATTTACCATACTGCTGCTGGATTTTACCCACTAGCTCTGTACGGCTACCTTCAATTTTGTCTAAATCGTCGTCAGTAAGATCGCCCCATTTTTGTTGCGCCTTACCTTTAAGTTCGTTCCAATTACCTTTCATACGATCGCTGTTCATAAGTTTCTCCTTACTTAGCTTTAATTAACGTTCAGCATAAAAGGAGCAAAGCGTGTACCAATCAGTTAAACTTTTTATTTTGTTTTTATAATCATTGATTTATATATTTAAGCGAGGCGTTACTTTTATTGCAACGCGTATGTTCTTAAAAAATGTACAGAGCGGTCTGTAATTATTTCTGATTATGGATACGCGTAAACTCATCTGCTTTTGCGGCGCGTTTATTTTTGGTTTTTGTTACAATGCGCACAAAGCAATTTTGGGTAAATAGCAGTGCTGCCGGTTCAAAACATATATCAACAACTTCTAACTACATTACAAAGTAACCCCATAACGTTATTACAAGCACCGCCTGGTGCAGGTAAGTCAACCTGGTTGCCGCTACAGCTTGTGCGCGACGGCCATTTTAAACGTATTGTAATGCTTGAGCCGCGCCGCTTAGCAGCACGTAATATTGCCAATTACTTAGCACAGTGCCAAAACGAAAAAGTGGGGCAGAGCGTTGGTTTGCGAGTACGTGGTGAAAGCAAAGTAGGTAGTAATACGCGCCTTGAAATAGTCACCGAGGGCATGCTTACCCGCATGCTACAAAACGACCCCGAATTAAGCGATATAGACTTACTGATATTTGATGAATTTCATGAACGCTCAATTGCGGCCGACACTTCACTGGCCTTTGCTTTAGAGACCCAAAGTGCGCTGCGCGACGATTTAACCATACTACTTATGTCGGCCACCCTTGATACCGAGCGCTATACGCAGTTTTTTGATTGTCCGGTTATAAAATCAAGCGGGCGTAGTTACCCCATTGACGAAGTATATATACCAATAAAAGATGAGAGCCGCTGGTTAGATGCTATTCCCTCTTTAATAAAACAAGCACTAAACGAGCAAAGCGGTAGTGCGTTGGTGTTTTTGCCTGGGCAGTTTGAAATAGTACGTGTGCAGCAGGCCCTTAATGATTTGCCAAGTAATTGCTTAGTTGCCACATTGTTTGGCGAGCAAGATAAAGCTAATCAGCAAGCGGCGATTGCCCCTGCGCCTAAGGGTATGCGCAAAATTGTGCTTACCACCAATGTAGCCGAAACCAGTTTAACCATTGAAGGCATTCGCATTGTTATTGATAGCGGCAAACGCCGCGCAGCGAGCTATAACTTAAAAACAGGCGTAACTGAGCTTACAACACAAAGTATATCGCGCTCCTCTGCTGTGCAGCGAGCGGGGCGTGCAGGGCGAATAGAGCCAGGGGTTGTTTACAGGCTTGGCTCTAAACAAACATTTGAGCGACGTAATAGCCACGATAGCCCAGAAATACTCACCTCAGACATAAGCCAACTTATGCTGGAGGCAAAACAGTGGGGCGCAAATATTAGCGAACTCACCTTGCTTGATACGCCAACAGCGCAGCAATGCACGCAAGCGGCAAACTTACTAACCATGCTTGAAGCCATCGACTCTAAAGGTAAGTTAACCAAATTGGGCAGCAACATGCTGGGTTTTGGGGCGGATATTCGCTTAGCGCATATGCTTTTAAAAGCGCAAGCGCTTGAGGCAGAACTCCCTGGTATTTATCGCTTAGCACTTTATTTAGTGGCACTGCTTGAGAGCCGAATAAACAGCGCCAACGAGCTAAGCTTGGCGCTACATAGCCAACAGCAAAGGCCACACCCAGTATTTAAACAGCAGTTAAAATACTGGCAAAGCCGTTTAAAAGTAACCGACAGTAACAGCGAGCTAAACACCGAGTATTTAGGTTTGCTGGTGGCATTAGCTTACCCCGACCGCATTGCAAAAAAACGCGGCAATGGCTATTTACTTGCCAATGGTGCGGGCGCTGATTTAAACACCGATTACTGGCATAACGATGACTACCTTGCTATTGCAAGCATGGGCGGCCATAAAGGCACGCGTATTTTTGCAGCCACCGCACTTAGTCCATTTGAGCTACAAGATTACTTACCGCACTTGTTTACTACGCTTACCCGCTGTGAGTTTGATGAAAAAACCGCGCGCTTTATCCATCAAGACGAAGTAAAGCTCGGCGCCATTACCCTTACAAGCCAACCAAGTAAGCAAAAGCTTGATAAAACCGAGCGCGCCAAAGCGTGGCTTAATTTATTTACCAAGCATGGTTTTGCATTATTTAATGAACAACCCGATGCGCAGCAATTATTAATACGCATGAGTTTAGTCAGTCAGTTTATGCCAGATACGTTCCCGGCAATAAGCGAGCAGCAACTTATCGAAACAGCTGATGATTGGTTAGGCGTATATTTACAGGATATAAAAACGCTGGAGCAGCTTAAAAAGTTTAACTACTTTGAAGCACTGCATAATTGTTTTGACTGGACACAGCAAACAGCCTTAAAAACACTGTTACCGCTTAGGTTAACGGTACCGAGTGGCTCAAATATAAAAATTAATTACCAGCTAGATGGCCCCGCAAAACTTAGCGTGCGCATGCAAGAAGTGTATGGCTTAACAAGTACGCCAATGCTTGCAAATGGCAAGCTGCCACTGCTTATGGAATTACTCTCGCCAGGTAAGCGCTCATTACAGCTTACGCAAGATCTTGCGCACTTTTGGGCTAGTAGTTATCGCGATGTACAAAAAGAAATGAAAGGACGTTATCCCAAGCATTTTTGGCCCGACGATCCAGCCAACAGCGTGGCAACCAATAGAGTAAAAAGCAAAATGTAGGTTTATTAACTTAAAAATATTTGTTTTATTTTTGAACATGTGAATATAGTGTACCTATAAATAAATCAATATTTTTAACTACAAGGAAGAAGTGATGAAACGACTATTTACATTAGCTTTGCTATTAGTGAGTACCTTTTCGGTTGATGCTGAAGAGGCACTGGACTTAAACAAATTTGCACAGCATTACTACAACACAATGACCGCCACGCAAGCGCCTAACGCAAGTGAAAAAGAGCTTGAAGCCTACCTTAATTTATTAACAGACGATGTAGGCAGCCAGCACATACCGTATCAAGTAGATGACTCTCGCACAGCAGAGGGTAAAAAACTAATGCGTAAGGGCATGCGTTTTTATTTAGGCGCGCACACCTTATACGAAAGCGAGCTGCTAAATACCTTTGTATTTAACGATAGCGGCTTTGCGATTCGTTATAAAAACCACGCTAAGGGCATTCATCCGCAAAGTAAGCAGCCAATCGAGTACACATCAGTAATGATGGAAGTAATAGAAGTTGAAAACGGTAAAGTGGCGATGATCCGTAAATATCACGAATAAAACGTAAAGTGATAAAACGCGCTAGCCATTAAAGCAAAGTTAATGGCTAATTGGGCTGTAATAGCTTTTTGTTGTTATGTGCTTAAACCTCTTTACCACCGTGTTGCTCTGCTAAATCATCTAGCTCGGCAGAGGTGTAATCAAATCCGCTTTCATCATACTTGTAAGTGACTTTTACACTGTCGCCGCCATTAAATAGGCGAGTTTTAACTTGGTTTACGGGCCAATCTTTTAGTACATGCACAAAGCGGTTAGCAACTTGCGAGGTTTCAAAGCGGTAGCGAATTTCTGTTTTCATAAAAAGGCTCTGTTATTGTATGGCTTAGCTAAAAGTGAGTAGTAAAATTACACTATTTAATGCATTACCACCTCTCATAATCTCTTGGGTGTGTTGATTTTTAATGGTTGAATTTTCAGCCGTATGTTTGGGTTTTAGGCAAGGCAGAGCCTATGAAACTTGGTTATTCCCCATAAATAGGCGATAACGCAGCATAAAAGCCAAACATGGGCTGCCCATTGGGTTCTTTCTAGGGCGATAAACTATTCTTAATTGGTTTTTACTTATTTTTACATGGATGTAAGTCATTAAAATAACGCAGAAGCCGTTATCGAGCCAACTAAGTTACAAACCACGCGCCGCGATTTAATCGCCCCTAGATTGAACAAATTTCTATCCGCCAAGGTCAACACGCCCTAGTATACCTTTAATCAATACGCCGATATAAGCCTCTAAAACAGTAAGTGAAGCAAAAAACCACACTTAAACGCTATAAGTGGTGCGTTTTTAAAATAAATAATAATTATTACAAATAGCTTTTATATCTAAAAAGTTAATGTGATTTTATTTTTACGTAATTAGTGCGTTAGTGTGTATTGCTTTGGCCGAAATTTATCAATGTTAGATATTTTGGGGGCTAATGTATTTGCCTTTAATGCTTTAGGCGCTAATTTACGCCACTCACATGTGTGGTGGAGCTTTGGTAAGAAAATAGAAAATTGGTTAATTAGCCCAGCTCAGCACCAAATTCATCACAGCGATAACCCAAAACATTTTGACCGTAACCTAGGCTCAGCGTTAGCCATTTGGGATAGAGCCTGTGGCACGCTGATAAAAGCGCATCAAGTAGGTAAAATTACCGTGGGGGTTGGCAATAACGACCGGGGGCACAACAGTGTAATGGATGCGTATTGGCGGCCAATTTACGAGAACCTACAAACGCCTTGGCAACGTGTGGCTAAAGCCGCTAATAAGGTGAATGTTTTTAATAAAAAAAAGCCCATTATTGAGGTTAATATTAACGACAAAACAATTAAATAGCGCTCGGTTACAAAAAATAAAAGGTTAAATTGTAAATTTTGTGTTTCAATAATCGTATCAAACTCGGTACATACACGCGTACCTTCTTTAATTTACGATGACGATTTAACATGCATTACAAATCAGTTTTATTAGCAAGTTGTGCTTTATTGCTAAGCGCCTGTGGTGGCTCAGGCGGCGATGACACGCCCACCGTCAATTCAAATAAAATTCCTACCTTGTCGGTTGCCGACATACCCAGCGAATTAACTAAAGGCCAAACCATTGAGCTAATTGCAACAGCAAGCGATGAAGACGGCACAATAAGCAGTGTGGTTTGGCAACAAACTGCGGGCACCACGTTATTGAATGAACCATTAGATGCGTTAAGTACCCGCCTTACTATACCCGCTGCGCAAAGTTATGAGCCTATAACGTATTCATTTAGCGTAACAGCCACCGATAATGAAGGGGCAACAAACACTCAAAACGTTACATTTGTAGCCAAAAACAGCATGGACATACACAGCGCCGCTAGGTTATTACACCAAGCTAGCATGGGGCCAACGCTTGCTGAAATAAACAGTGCTCAAGGTTTAAGTGAGCAACAATGGCTCGATAACCAAATAGCACTGCCAGTTAGCTACCATCGAAACTACTTGGTAAAACTTGAAGATGACGAAGACTTTAAATATATAAGCCGAATAGATGCATGGTGGAAAGCGGTGCTACAAAGTGACGATCAACTACGCCAACGCGTTGCATTTGCACTGAGTGAAATATTGGTTGTATCGGATGAAAATAGCGATTTGCGTGCACAACCAGAGGGCATGATCACTTACTACGATTTATTACTTAAACATGCGTTTGGCAATTTTAGAGAGTTACTCGAAGAGGTAACGCTTTCTCCAATTATGGGCACGTACCTAAGCCATTTAGGGAACGAAAAAGCTGATGAAGCACTTAATATTCGCCCAGATGAAAATTACGCCCGTGAGGTTATGCAATTATTTACCATTGGCCTAGATGAGTTAAACCTTGATGGCACCGCTAAACCAGATGCAGACGGTAATAGCATAGCAACTTACGGACAGGCTCAAATACAGGGGTTTGCGCGTGTATTTACAGGCTGGACATTTGCCGGCAGCGAAACCTTTAAACGCAAAAGCCGTGATTATATAAACCCTATGCAAGCTTACAGCGAATACCATTCGGATAAAGAAAAAGTTCTATTAAATAATGAGGTTATACCGCCTGGTTATGGCCCAGAGGAGTCGCTAAAAATAGCCCTCGATAATTTATTTAATCACGATAACGTAGCGCCGTTTATTTCTAAGCAGCTTATTCAGCGGTTAATTACCTCAAACCCTACTGCGCAATATGTAGAGCGCGTTGCGCGTGTATTTAACGATAATGGAAGCGGTGTACGAGGCGATTTAGCCGCAGTTGTTAAAGCTATTTATTTAGATGACGAAGCACGCCATTTTGGCAGTGTACTTAGCTATCAAGGTAAAATTAAAGAGCCACTTTTAAAAACCGTGCAGTTTTGGCGAAACCTTAATGCGAAGTCGCAGCAAGGTTATTATAAAACGTGGAACTTAGTCGATAGCTATGGGCAAGGCCCCATGCAGTCGGGCTCTGTATTTAACTTTTTTAGACCCGATTACCAAAGTGCGGCGTTACGCACCCAAGGTTTGGTAGCGCCTGAATTACAAATAGCCAACGATGCGACTTTAATAGGCACAATGAATGCCTTATTTGCAAGTTTGGTTTGGAGTACAGCCGAAGCGCATACCGAGTTAAACCCTGCAGGAATTTATGTTTATGTTCAACGCGATATGGATTACTTGGCGCAAAATGGCATTAGCGCACTGATAGAGCAATACAATACCCTGTATTTTGCCGGCAATATGAGCGCTGACACTACACAAGCTTTGCTTGATTTAGATGCCTATTTTGATGAGGATCAGTACCGCGTGAGGGTTTCGTACTTGTTATACATGATTGCTATTTCACCTGAATTTAACGTGCAGTATTAGGAGCGTATAATGAGCCTAAATAGAAGAGACTTTTTGTCATTATGTTTAAAAGGCGGGGTATCGGCAGCTGCTTTAACTAGCTTGCAGCTACAAGCGCTAACGGGGGCAACTAATGCAATAGAACTCGGTGATTATAAAGCCCTAGTGTGTGTATTTTTATACGGCGGAAACGACTCACTTAATATGTTGCTACCCCTTGAGGGAGAGCAGCGTAGTTTATACGAGCAAAGCCGGCAAAACCTCGCAGTAGACAATCCGCTAGCGTTAAGTGTTTCTCAGCAGTTTGCAGGTGGCGTGGGAATTCATCCCTCACTTGCGCCTTTACAGAGCGTGTTTGAGTCGGATGATTTAGCCTTTGTTGGTGGCGTAGGCACTTTACTTACTCCCACCACATTAACAGATTACAAAAATAACGCGGTGCCTTTACCTAAGCATTTATTTTCGCATAACGATCAGCAAGCGTCATGGATGTACGGCCGAGAAAAAGCCTCTTTAAACAGTGGGTGGGGCGCACGTATGCTAGAGCGATTAGCTGTAGAGGATCAGTTTGCGGCAAATATCTCTCTCGATGGCACTAATTTATGGCAAACAGGCACAAATACCAGTGCCTTTGCGCTTAACAAAAGTGGCATAAGCACAATTAACGCCTTTGGTGGTTATCAGCCCCGCACTGAGCACGTTACTAACATAATGAACCGCTTGCTAGGCAATGCAAGCCATGTACTAGGGCGTGAATATGCGAATGGCTTAAATAGCGCAATTACCAACACGCAAACGATGAACAGTGCGCTTGAACAAGCCCCAGCGCTTACTACCACCTTTAGCGATACTAGCTTGAGTGAGCAATTAGCCGCGGTGGCCAAAGCTATTAGTGTGCAGTCGTCGTTAAGTACACAGCGCCAAGTATTTTTTGTCTCTATGGGGGGATTTGACACCCACGATGATCAGCTTACTGCGCACCCTGCATTATTAAATACGCTAGCTCAAGGGCTCAGCGAGTTTAACAGTGCCATGAAAGAGCTAAACATGAATGATAAAGTCACCACGTTTACTATGTCGGACTTTGGCCGCACGCTCACCTCAAACGGCGATGGCACCGACCATGGCTGGGCGGGTAATCAAATAGTAATGGGCGGCGCGGTAAAAGGACGTTCTATTTATGGCCAGTTAGTTACTCAGCAATTAGAGGGCGAATACGATACCGGTGGCGGGCGGTTAATTCCGCAAGTGGCTAACGAGCAATACTTTGCAACGTTAGCGCAGTGGTTTGGCGTGCCTGTTTCGGAGCTGGTTGATATTTTTCCAAATTTAAGTAACTTTAACAGCGCGACCTTAGACTTTTTTGTGTAATGATACTGACACGCCAGCCTAGGTTCGTTAGTTTAAGGTTAAAGCGCCGCTGCTTGATAATAAAAATGCGTTATTTAGTTGTTTTAATTAGCTTATTTTAAGGTTTTTGAACAAAATTTATTATTTAAAGCACTTAAGTATCACTATACAGTGGCGTTGGCTGTTAATTGTAATCTAAACCCAGTGCTTGGCAGTATAATGTACTGGTTTCAAATACTTAAAATTAAAGATCACACATGATAAAGGAATCATAATAATGAAAATTTTAGTGAGCTTAGTAAGTTTAATTGCTTTTTTACTCGTTTTACTGCCAGGGCCTTTATATAAGTATGGGGTTGTTGAACTAAGTACTGCGTTTGCAGGGTTTAGATTTGGTGTGTATGTGGGTGGCGCTGCATTAGTGCTGCTTGTTATACAGGTTATTTTTATGCGTAAAACGCTTAGCATGGGCAGCACTTTAATGGCGTTGGTGTTTGCAGCCATCGCGATTGCAATGCCACTGAGCATGATGAGCAAGGCTAAAAGCGTACCCGCGATCCATGATATTTCGACCGATTTAATTAACCCGCCAAAATTTGTGGCAATTGTACCGCTGCGAGCGGATGCTAAAAACCCAGCTGAATACGCAGGAGAAGAAACAGCCGCGCAGCAACGCAAAGCTTACCCTGAGCTAAAAACACTAAATTATGCACAATCAAAAACAGACTTATTGGCTGCTACCGAGCAAGCGGTTAAAAATTTAGGGTTTGAGCTTGTTAATGTTAATGCGGCTACGGGCATTGTAGAAGCAACGGATACCACCACATGGTTTGGTTTTAAAGACGATGTAGTTGTGCGTATCAATGATGAAGGCAGCCAGCGCTTTGTCGATATACGCAGTAAGTCACGCGTGGGGCGCAGCGATTTAGGAAAAAATGCTGAACGTATACATTCACTCATTGATGAGATAAATACGTTACTGGATAAGTAACCAACATTTAAGTTAAAAAAGCCCAACCTTGTTGGGCTTTTTTGGTCAGGGTGCATTCACTGCGCCGGCGTTAGGGTGAACCACATCAAAGTGCATACCGGTATTATTTTTAGAGGCAGCCCTTATGGGATTGGTTTTAAAATAAAGCACTTAAATAAGCGAAAAGGTAGACGACTTAAATTTTTACAGACTATGGAGTTGTTATGAAAACAGTAGGATATGCAGCAAAAAGCGAAGGTGCGCAACTAGGTGAATATACTTTTGAGCGCCGCGATTTACGCGATAACGATGTCGAAATTGAAATTTTATATTGTGGCGTATGCCACTCTGATTTACATGCAGTGCGCAATGACTGGGGAGGCAGCCGTTACCCGTTAGTCCCTGGGCACGAAATTGTAGGTAAAGTAAAAGCCATTGGTAGCGCTGTTAAAAACTATGCAAAAGGTGACACGGTAGCGGTAGGCTGCATGGTTGATTCATGCCAAAGCTGCAAACAGTGTGATAACGGCGAAGAGCAATTTTGCCAAGAAGGCATGGTAGGCACATACGCAGGTAAAGACAGAGAAACCGGCGAGATGACCCAAGGTGGCTATTCTAAACATATTGTTGTTCGTGAAGAATTTGTACTATCAGTCCCTGAAAACCTAGAGCTTTCGCGCGTTGCCCCTTTATTATGTGCAGGTATCACTACTTACTCTCCATTACATAAGTGGGGCGTTACAAAAGGCAGCCGTGTTGCCGTTGTAGGGCTTGGTGGCTTAGGTCACATGGCTGTTAAAAATGCCGTAGCCATGGGCGCGAGTGTAACAGTGGTTGGGCGAAGTGAGTCTAAAAAAGATGACGCAGTAAAACTTGGCGCGCAGCATTATTTAGTGTCGACTGACGAAGATGCAATGAAAGCGTCGCAGTCGGCTTTTGATATTATTATTGACACCGTACCTGTTAAGCACGATTTGTCTATTTACACACCCTTATTAGACATAGATGGGACGCTAGTTATTGTTGGGCAGGTTGGCCCCGTAGAAGAGCTAAACACAGTGCCTCTTTTAATGAGTCGCCGCCGCATCGCAGGATCACTAATTGGTGGGATAGAAGAAACCCAGCAGATGCTAGATTTCTGCGGCAAAAATAACGTATTGCCAGAGTGCGAAATGATTAATATTGACCAAATAAACACCGCGTATGAGCGAATGGAAAAATCAGACGTACGCTATCGTTTTGTTATTGATATGGCGTCGTTAGAGGCCCAGTAAGGTGGGTGATTAAATACCCTTATTAAAGTAAAAGAGCGGCTAATTGTATTAGTCGCTCTTTTTATATGCTTAACACGTTTGTGCTGCGGGCTGTTGTTTATTAAGTTGCAAGTAGCTTAAAAACCACATTACTAAGCCGCCTAAAAACAACGCCGCTGCGACATAACCTGTTTGGTTAGGCGCTGCACCTTGTGCAATAACAGCCCCGCCAACCCAAGGGCCGATAGCATTTGCGGTGTTAAATGCGCATTGTACTAATGCACCAATCATTGCATGGCCCTCTGGGGCTACATCCATTAATAAAGATTGAATAAGCGTTGCCAAACCCACACTGCAACCAATAAAAAATATAACCGCATACAGCATCCAAATATTGTAACTTGCGCTAACGTAGGCAATTGCAAATACGATGGTGCACACCAGTGCAAGGCCTGTGGTTTTAATGGCAGATTTATCGGCCGCTTTACCTAATATGTAATTACCTAAGGTACAACCAATACCAAACATCACCATAGCGATAGAAATAGTGTAAGGGGCTGTTTTAGTTACATCTAAAATTGTATCGGCAATGTAAGTGTAAATACAAAACACGCCGCCAAAGCCAATAATAACAATACCTAAAATAGACCACACCAGTTTATTTTTAAGTACGCCAAACTCGTTAAGTAAGTTAGATGGCTTAGCGTTATCAATATTTGGCACTACTTTGTATACAAATATAAACGCAATAAACGCTAAAACCGCAGCGCCACCTAAGCAATAACGCCAGCTTAGATTTTGCCCCACCAAGGTAACAATAGGCACGCCAACGATGGTCGCAATGGTTAAGCCCATAAATACTTTTGACATAAAGCTTGCGCGTTTACCCGAAGGGGCAATATCGGAGGCAAGCAAAATAGCGGCACCAAAGTAAGCGCCATGAGGTAAGCCACTTAAAAAGCGAAAAATAACGAGCTGCTCTAATGAGGTTGCTAATGCACTCAAACCATTAGAAATACACATTAGGCTTAAAAAGATCAGTAAAGCTTTGCGTTTTCGCATATTGGCCGTTGTAAGCATTAATACCGGCGCGCCTACCACAACACCAATAGCATAGGCGCTAATTGCATAGCCACTTTGCGAAGGGGTTGAGCCAAACGTTTCACTGATCAGCGGCAGCATAGGCATCATTGAAAATTCTGATAATCCTAAAATAAACGTACCTAGTGCTAACACTAATAAAATAGCAGCTTTATTTAACTGATTAGATGCCGACGCAACATCTGCACTCATAGAAGATCCTTTAACTTTGATTTTAAAAATAGTGAATAGCCACACATTAATTGCGTGGAGAGTAAACATATATTAGGTGTGGAGTGTGTCAGTGAGATGGCTATTTTAAGTTAAAAAGTGTACTGCGTCATGTATAAAAAATAGTATTTTTGGCTTGTTTTACTTTTGTTAATTGCTATAAAGTGTGACTTATTGGGTTAATTTATAAAAAGTTTTTAAAAAGCAGTTCACTAGCTAGTGTTTAATTGCTCGCAGAAAAACTAAAAAACACCTATATTTACAAAGTTATTACATTTATTGCTAGCTTACATATTATTTTTATATTTGTTTGTTATTGTCATCCTATTATTATTCCCTAAAGGTTTAACACATGTTTGGTCTACGAAAAGATAACGCCAAAGTTGAAGAATTGGAACGTCAACTCAATGAAAGTAAATCAGTACTATCCGCTATTTATAACCATGTAGCGTATATTGAATTTACACCCGAGGGAAAAATTTTAGACGCTAATGATCTTTTTTTAGATACCGTAGGCTACAAAAGAGAAGAGATAATAGGCAAGCACCACCGGATTTTTTGCGATTCAGACTACGCTAAGTCGAGTGAGTACAGCCAATTTTGGCAAGCGCTGCAAGGGGCAAACTCAACAAGCGGTACCTTTATGCGCTTTAACGCTAATGGCGAAAAGCTATGGCTAGAGGCTACTTATTTTCCTGTTGAAGTAAACGGGGTGGTTACTAAGGTTATTAAAATAGCGTCGGATATTACAAAAAATTATGTACAGCGAAAATCTCAAGAAGCGCTCACCGAAGCGCTTGATAAGGCGCTGGCTACAATAGAATTTAACCCCGATGGCACCATAATTAAAGCAAATCAAAACTTTTTATCTACGGTGGGTTATTCACTTGCAGAAATTGTTGGCAAACATCACAAAATGTTTTGTACCGACTCTTTTTATCAAAATAACCCTCGGTTTTGGGAAGAGCTAAGCGATGGGCAGTTTAAGTCGGGTAAGTTTAAACGAATAACTTCTGATGGCTCGCAAATATGGCTAGAGGCAACTTATAACCCAATTTTAGATAATAAAGGCAAAGTGACAAAAATAGTGAAGTTTGCCTCTAATATTACCGATCGCATAAAAGACAACGAAGCCGTTAGTGAGGCCGCACAAATTGCGTATGAATCGGCGGTGTCGAGTGCGCAAACGGCTAAAAGGGGCTCAGATATATTACATGATGCAATTGCAAACTCAGATGCAATTGTAAGCCAAGTACTTAAATCGGTTGATTTAATTAAAAACCTGAATGAGCAGTCAGCAGTTATCGGCTCTATTGTGTCGACCATAAGCAGTATTGCCGATCAAACTAATTTATTGGCGTTAAATGCAGCCATTGAAGCCGCCCGAGCGGGCGAGTACGGGCGAGGCTTTGCCGTGGTAGCCGATGAAGTTAGGCAGCTTGCAGCAAGCACCAGCAGTTCAACCAACGAAATTGCAACCGTAGTTAAAAACAACCAAGAGCTGACTAACGATATTTCAAAGCAAATCACCTCCGTCTCTGATTCGTCAGAGCAAGGCCGAGAGCTAATAGCGAAAGTCTCAGAAGTAATTCAAGAAATAGAACGCGGCGCAGATGCTGTTTCTGCTACAGTGTCTAAGCTTAACGCGAGTTAAGTGGCAGTAAGTTCTCAAAGTGCGACATTTTGTCGCGCTCTAAACTTGTAACTACATTATATAATTTATGCCATATATAACAGTGGCATAAATTATAAATGGCTCATATTCAACATATCCAACACACTTATTTATTCTCTCCTTTAGCACTTTTATTAACTGGCCTTTTATCTCCTGCAGTATTTGCAGATAATAACACTTTAGAAATTATTGAAGTGCATGGACAGGTACACAACAAGCACTTATCGCTTGGTTCGTCAGAGGCAATGCTTAGCAATTTAGGTGTTGATTTTTCGGCTGCGGGCGGGGTGTCTAACTTACCTATTTTAAATGGTTTAATGGGCGATAGAGTAAAAGTACTGATTGATGGCGCAGAGGTTACTGCAGCGTGCGCTAATCAGATGAACCCGCCTCTTTCTCACGTATCAACTAATCAAGTAACGGCTTACAAAGTAGTTGCTGGTGTCTCGCCTGTAAGCGCTGGTGGCGATAACATTGCAGGTGTAATAAGCGTTAACTCAATTTCACCACAATATAGCGAAAGTAGTGAGCTTGCATGGCATTCAGGCTATGTCTCGGCTAAGTACAGCAGTGTTGATAACGGCCAAAAACTAGGTGTTGGAGCACGTTTAGCAAGCGATACTGTGAGCCTTAATTACCAAGGGTCGTTTAGTGATGCCAACAGCTACAAAGATGGAAAGGGGAATGTGGTACTTGATACATTATATCGGGCTCAAAACCACAGCCTAACTGGCGCGATACGTGACGATAAACAACAAGTTGTGATAAAGCTTACGCATCAAAAAATACCGTATCAGGGTTTTGCTAATCAGTACATGGATATGACTGATAACACCAGTTATGGCGCTATTGCCCAATATAAGCGCAGTTTTGAAAACAGCGAGCTACAAGGACAAGTTAATTGGCACAGCGTTAAACACGAAATGGGTTTTTTTAGTAAAGAAAAAACCGGCATGATGCCCATGAAAACAGATGCAAAAGATATAAGCACACAGCTTAAATGGCGCCTTACAATTGATCAAAATAGCTCATTACTACTTGGACAAGAATATTATAATTACCGCATTGATGATTGGTGGCCGGCGATTGAAGGCTCAACCATGATGGGGCCAAATGATTATATAAATATTAATAGCGGTAAGCGTGAGCGTATTGCCTTATTTGCAGAATATGCAAGCCAAATCAATAACAAGCTCTGGTTAAATACGGGTATAAGGGTTGAGCGTGTTAATACACAGGTTGATGAAGTACAAGCCTATAACGATGGCATGATGAATACGGGCAGTATGAGCGCAATGACAACTGCCAATAATGCGCTAGCTGCCAATAACTTCAACAATGCAGATAGAGACAAAACCGACACCTTAGTTGATGTAAATGTATTAGCTAATTATCAAATTACACTTTATGACGAGCTGCAATTAGGCCTAGCCCGCAAAAACAGAGCCCCTAATTTATATGAACGTTACAGTTGGGGTGTAAGTAATATGGCAAGCACTATGATTGGCTGGTACGGCGACGCTAATGGTTATATTGGTAATCCAGAGCTTGATGTAGAAACCGCAAATACCATTAGTGCAACGTATTCAAAAACAGCAAAAAATGATGCGTGGCGGGTAAGTGCTAATGTGTGGTACACCGATGTAATGGACTACATTGACGCAAATATTGTACGTAGTTTTAATAGTTATGGGTTAGCAAATACAACACGTAATATTTTGCAGTTTAGTAATGTTGACGCCACACTTTATGGCGCAAAGCTTGATATAAGTAAGTCACTTTATCAATCAACACAGTTTGGCGAATGGCAATTAAAAGCAAACATAACGAGCACTCGTGGTAAGCGCCGCGACACTAACCAACCGCTTTATCAAATTAAGCCGTTACATACAGCGCTCTCATTAAGCCAGCAAATAGGGATATTTGAAAATGCACTGTCGTGGGAGTGGGTGGATACAAAATCACGCGTTGATGTTAACCGCTTAGAAAACCAAACCGTTAGTTACAGCTTAGTTAATATAAGCTCTAAAGCTTCTTTTGATGCGCTTACGCTGGGTATTGAGGTGGTAAACTTATTTGATACGTTTTATCAATTACCCCTAGGCGGGGTAAGTATTGCAGCGCTTAAGCAAGGTAGCAGCACGGGGTTTACTCAATTAGCTGGGCAAGGGCGCTCATTTAATATAAGTGCCAGTTACGCATTTTAAACCCATATAAAGCGTTGAGAATAGGTTGCTTGGCGCTTTAGTTTAATCTGATGTTGGCGTAACTTGCTCCGCGTTGGTTGTTTGCTGCGCCTCTAAAGCTAGTTTTTCACGCTCTGCTTTTGATACATACGCCGGTTTATTACTTTTATGCAATTTAGCATTAGCACGTTTATCTTTTTTCTGAAATTTGGTGACAATTTTTTTGCGGCGGTTCATTAGTACTAATACTCTGATTAATTAAGGTCGCGCATTATACAACCAATGCAATGTAAGCCGCTATCTAAATTTAAAGCGCGATTGTTGTAACCCTGCCGCAAAGGTCTATTTAATACTATTGCTTGGCGGTATAATTTAGCTTTAATACCAATTTAACTATTTAAGCGATTTATTATTGCGCATTGGTAGTAATGATTCATACAAAAGGATACGTTTTGAAAAAGTTAGCTTTGCTTTGCAGTGCTTTATTTGCTTTTAGCGCACATGCACAATTACATACAAATATTGATAGTGTTGCCGATTACGCTGTGGATACTTATCAACAATCACAAATTCACACGTTAACTAATTTAGTGGCTTTTCCTACGGTAAATAAAGAGTCGATACCCGCGCCACAAAATCCTGACTTTATTAATTTCAAATCTGTATTAAAAATGAAAGCGGCAGAGCTTGGGTTTGATTACCAAGACCTAGGCTACACCGTGCTTATAGGCATGGGAGATCAAAGCGAAAAGGTTACCGTTGTAACCCACGGAGACGTACAACCGGCCAATGCTAGTAAGTGGAAACAAAGCCCATTTATTATTGATACCTCAGAGCCTGGCAAATTAGTCGGGCGAGGCACAGAAGACGACAAAGGCGCAATAGCCACCGCACTATACGCCATGAAAGCGATTAAAGATAAAGGCATAGAGCTTAATAACCGCATAGAGCTGATGATTTACCTAGCTGAGGAATCTGACTGGGGCCCGCTTACAGAATTTATGAAAACTTACGAGCAGCCAAAATACGCCGTAACCATTGATGCATCATACCCAGTCGTAGTAGCCGAGAAAGGCTGGAGCTTAATTGCTCCTACTTTTAATGCTACCTCAAAACAAACTGCTATGTATGTGAGTGATTTAGCGGGTGGCGCGTTTAAAAGCCAAATACCAGAAGATGCAAGCTTAGTGCTGCATAACGCAAGCGCTGTAGTTATTAACTCATTAAAAGCTAAAGCTAAAACACTTAGTGACGTTGAGTTTAATTTTGAAGAGCAAGCTGAAGGCTTAAAAATAACTGTAAAAGGGGTGTCTGCGCACTCATCAGAGCCAGAGTCGGGCGTTAATGCTATTGCACACCTGAGCGAGCTATTTAAAAACGTCGCACTTGAAAATAATAGCGATGGCCAGCTTATAAAATTTGTAAATCAATTAATTGGCTTAGATATTCATGGTAAGCAATTTGGTAATATTGCCTACGAGCATGAATTCATGGGCCCAATGAGCGTAGCCCCAACCGTAATTGAACGCGATGGTAGTGCACTAACGTTAGCCATTAACGCGCGCCGCCCAGTTGGTAAAGATGAAAACCTACTTAAAGCGCAAATAAACAGCGCGATTAAGGAATGGGAAACTGCCAATAACGTAACGCTTACTAATGTCGAGACCATTATTGGTACACCTATGCTGTTAGATAACGCACCGCACGCACAAAAACTGCTCGATATTTTTAAACATTTTACAGGTGACGAACAAGCTGACTTTGTATCAATAGGTGGCGGCACTAACGCAAAGCTATTTGATAATGCCGTATCGTTTGGCCCTTCAATGCCAGGCAAACGTTATACCGGCCACTCAGAGCATGAATTTATTACGCTTGAGCAATTAGCGCTTAATTTACGTATGTATACCGCAATGATGATAGAGCTAGGTAATATGTAAGCTATAGCTGTTTTAATATAAAAGCCGCCTTATTTAGCTGAAGTGACTCCAGCAAGGCGGCTTTTTTGTATTTACTAAAACTGAGATTGTATATATCGTAGTCATCGTTATCGGTGTAATTAGCTGTAAAATAGTAGTTATCGTTAATAAAGTATTTACCTTCAACAACTAAATCTGAGTCGTATAAACCAACGCCAACTGCAACATGCTTATTAAAGTAATAATTTGCCAACACATTAAAAATTGAATCATCGCCAGCATCGAGATAGTCAGCATTTATAGTAAAGTAGCGTTCATCGTAAAGGTGAGCAAAGTAACGTGATGATAAGTCCCACGACTCTATTTCATCATCCGTCTCAACAGTAAAACCAATGTAGTCGGTGTCATTAATTTGGTGATTATATTGCGCTTTAAATAAATAAACTGTATCGCCATATTCGTAATCTACCATACGTGCAGATACTTTTAGCGAATCAGCAAATAAGTAACCTATGCCAAGTGAATAGGTATCAGTATCGCCAATATTAGGTAGCTCTATGGTTGCAAAAGCATTACCGTAAAAGCCTTCTCCAAAAATCCCTTTTCTACTAAAACCATCTGAATTAAAGTAATTTAAGCCTATATTACTATCTGTATCTAGGTAGCCATAATCATCCCACACTCCCGAGCTTTGTTGCTCTTCAAAGTAATAATGCGTAGATAATCCGTACACATTATCGCTGTAATAGCGTGAATCTATTTTTGCGTAGTTGATTGTATTAAACCATTGCTTTGATGCTGATTGTTCAGCGTTTACTGATGCTGTACAGCTAAGTGCAAGCAAAGAGAGTGGTATTAAGCAGCGCATAAGTATCCTTTCTTATAATTAAATAGGTGTATCTAGAAAAGGTATTATATTAAATTCTTTTTAAAATACATTTAAATAATTGTAAGTAACTGTATGTTTGTATAAGTATTTGTAGAGATGCGCTTGAAGGGGCTGCTATAAATTGATGACTAATGTCATATTAACTAATGACAAATAACACCTCCAAAGCTTAAAAGTTAAGGCAATAATAACCTTACATTTTAAGAGGAGAGCAAACATGAATACACCAGCATTTTTTGATATTTTAAAACGTTACTTTGTGGCTTTGGTATTTTTGACCGCGATAAACTTAATTACATCGCCAAATTATTTATGGGTAGTGTGGCCTGCCTTAGGGATGGGCATTGCATTGCTAAATGAGTTATTAAACTCAAATAACTCAAAAAGGGTTAGGGATGAGTGTTAAGCCAAGTAACAGGTTACCTGGCTTAACGCGTAAAACCGTAAGGTTTAAAAATTACGTTTTATGCGGTTGAGTCGAGCGTTGCGTTTAGGGAGATTTCGGTATTAAGTAGCTTTGAAATAGGGCAGTTTTTTTTAGTTTGCTCACACAATGCCTGAAATTGCTCGTTAGCAATATCTTTAATACGTGCGTTTACTTCAAGCGCTATATGGGTGACTGCAAAGCCGTCATCAACCTCATCAAGGCTTACGGTGGCTTTAGTATCAATTTTATCGGCTTTAAAACCGGCATCGCCAAGAGCAAGCGAAAGCGCCATACTAAAGCAGGCACTGTGCGCAGCTCCCACTAATTCTTCTGGGTTAGAACCAGGCTCGTCTTCAAAGCGAGTATTAAAACCAAATGGTTGTTTATCAAGTGCGCCGCTTTGTGTAGAAATACTGCCTTTACCTGTTTTAATATCGCCTGACCAGGTTGAGTTTGCCGTTTTTTTAATCGTCATCATCTTCTCCTTGCGTTGCATGTAAGCTTTTCAGGCTGAGTAAGTGCTATTTACATAAAACACCTAAATACAGCCTTAAAAGCCGAGTTATTCATACCATTGCAAAATAGACGCCAGCTCACGTATAGCATAAAGGATTAATACCTTTTAATTTTTATTACGTTTACAGCGCTCTGAGCAGTAAATAACGTTATCCCAATCGCGCTGCCACTTTTTACGCCATGCAAAAGGCTTGTTGCAAACAGGGCACATTTTTTGTGGTAAATGGCTTTTTTTATTTGCCATATTAATTACTTTTTGCGGTGTTTTTGTGTGTGCGAGTAAGCCCTACATGCTTTTTTAATATGTTAGGAATTGCACGTTTAACATCGGCGCGCTCGCGGTATTGCCATAAACGTTCGCGCGCTTGTTTGGATTTGGAGGCTTGAGTTAAATCAAGCATGGGCTCGGGGTAGTCTTCACCAAGTTTAAAGTCGTTAAACAGCGCTTCCATTGGTGTTTGTTGCCAAGGCTCGTGTAAATATTCTATCGGCAGCTTTTCAAGTTCGGGGCACCATTTTTTAATAAAGGCGCCGGTTGGGTCTTGATCTTCAGATTGCTTTATTGGGTTGTAATGCCTAATGGTGTTAATACCCGTAACTGAGGCCTGCATTTGTATTTGTGGGTAATGAATGCCAGGTTCAAAGTCTAAAAAGTAATTTGCCAAAGGTAAGCTTGCCTGCTGCCAGCTTATATTTAAATGATGCGTTACAAAGCTAACCAACATAGCGCGCATTCTAAAATTAATATAGCCCGTGGTTTTTAAACAGCGCATACAGGCATCAATAATGGGTATACCCGTTTGGCCTTGTGCCCAGCGCTCAATATCGTGTTGTACGTTGTCATCGTTTCTATATGGGAACTGATGATACCCCGCATTGAGCGCTTTAAACTCCATCGTACTCTCACTTTCAAATTTTTGCATAAAATGGCAGTGCCAATGCAAACGCGATACAAATGCAGCAAGCGGACGCTTCCAGCCTTTTTTGCTTGGGTGTTTTGCATGGTATGCATCAATAGCCATTTGGTACACCTGTTTAAGGCTAATATTACCCCACGCTAAATAAGGCGAAAGCCTAGAGCAATGAATACGGCTTAAGCTGGGGCTAGATATGCCTTTTTGATATCCCTTACCGCGCTCAGCAAAAAAGCTTTGCAATATTGTGTGCGCAGTTAAAGGCCCACCTACTTGAAAGTTGTCGTCATTTTGCGTGTAGCTGTCGGGCAATTTAGGTGTTTGGTAGTTATTAAGTGTAATGGTTTTTATGTTTTTCCAATTAGGAATAGCAATAGGAGCCTGCATTGTTTGTTGCCAGCGTGCGTTCCAATTTTTACGGTTTTTTTTGCCACGAATAACGCCGCCCGTTTGTGATTCAAGCCAGTTAACTTTGTTAGCTTTACACCATATAGCAACGGCTTTATCGCGTTCAAAGGTATTGTTTAAGCCAATTTCTTGATGGCTAAATATGTTTGCTATTTGGTATGTTTGATTAAGCGTGTTTAACAGTGTCAGCATGTTTTGGTTAAAAATATACAGCGCTGCTTTATAGCGAGTTAGCTGCTGATTTATTTCGCCTATTGATTGATAAACAAAACGCCAATGGCGCGCATTATAATGTGCATCCTCAAGCATTAGTGGCTCAAAGTTGTATAGCAGTAATGTGCGTAAATCATCATTAAATGCATTTTTAAGTGGTTGATGGTCGCTAAGGCGTAAATCGCGTTTAAACCACACTATGTTTATTTTTTCGCGCATATTTAAAAAAGTGGCTGCAGTTATGAAATACTGTACGCATTACAGCGCTTTTACGATTTGCAGTACGACGTATAAAGGAAAATTATGTTTTTAGATTTAACGCAAAGCACGCAGCACAATGTTTACTCGTATTTAGTTGGGGGTATTAGCCCACGGCCTATTGCTTGGGTAAGCACACTTAGTAAGGAGGGGATTGCTAATATTGCCCCGTACTCTTTTTTTACAGTGGCCAGCTGTAACCCGCCAGTGCTGAGCGTGACCCAAGTAAACCCACGCGACAAAGCCAATAAAGACACGCTTTTAAACCTTCAAGCCACTAACAACTGCGTGGTTAATATTGTAAGTGAAGAGCTAGTAAAAAAAATGAATCAAAGCTGCGCTAATTATCCACATAATGTGAGTGAATTTGAGGCAGCAAATATTGAAACAATCGCCAGTACACACGTAACATCCCCAGGCGCCGCAGCGGCTAAAGTAAGATACGAGTGCACCTTAAGAGACGTTATTCAGATAAGCGACGAACCCGGTGGCGGCAAAGTTATGCTACTCAACGTGGTGGGAATTTATATTGACGATAACGTGTTAGTAAATGGCTATATAGATCCCACGCGTTTAAACAGCATAGGTAAAATGGGTGGAGACTACTTTAGCTCTACTAAAGATAAATTTGTACTAAAGCGGCCACAATTGTAAAATAACAGATTAACTTTATACACTTACTGTTAACTCATTAAGCGTTACTTATAAAAACAAATGGATATTGAATGTCTAAACTTTACCTCACTTTAGTATTTGCCCTACTTAGTTTTAGCTGCCTATCAGCCTCTGATAAAAAGCTACCCATAGAAGCGTTTGCAGGCTTAAAAAGCATAAGCCAAGTTAAGCTCTCACCAGATGGAAATAACATTGCGTATGTTAGAAACCTTGATGGCGATTTAGTTTTAATGGTGCAAAGCCTTACAACAGGCAAGGGCAAGCCGATTATTAAATCGGATAACCACACTGTATTTTTTGACTGGTTTAGTTGGGCAAATAATGATGTTTTGTTATTGGGCGCACGATACATTAAATATCAATTTGGTGGGGTTAAGTATGCGTCTACATTAATGTATTCGTATAATCTAAGTGATGATAAAGGAATAAAACTGGCGTTTAGAGCAAACAACACGCGTGATGAAAAGCAGCCTCAGTTTTCTGACCGAATTATTAGCTTTTTACCGGAGCAAGAAAATAAAATACTCGTGCAGGGCGACTTTAAAATAGCCAATACCCCTGCTGTGTATGAACTTGACCTAACTACCTTACGCAAAAAACAAATACAACGTGCTCGTGCAGATGTAACCAGTTGGTTTGCTGATAGACAAGGCAAGGTTCGTATTGCTAAAAAAATGGATGAAACACAATTTACTTACGAGCTGTACAACGAGCAAAATGAGTCGTGGCAAACACTATTTAGCTACGAAGTATTTAGTGAGCAAAGCATTTCGATACTTGGCTTTGATAAAGACCCTAACTTTTTATACATCACTGCGTTACATGAAGGGCGTGATGCATTATTTAAGCTTAATCTAACAACTAACAAACGTGAGCTCATTTTTAGCGACGACAAGTACGATGTCGATGGCGATATTTTTTACTCCCGTAAAACTGGCGAAGTGGCAGGCTTTACGCATTCGCATTTAGAAGATGGTATTGCGTATTGGGATGAAGACTTAGACAAGCTACATCGCTCTTTACGAGCATCACTACCTAAAGATTCATTTGAAATGGATATTGTTAGCACCAGCGACGATCAGCAAAAATATGTACTTTATGTCAGCTCAGATAAAACATCAGGCGCCTACATGTTAGGTGACAGAAAGCGAGGTGATTTAACATTTTTTGCAGACGTTTACCCACACATTAACGAAAGCGTATACGCCGGTAAAGAGCACATTAGCTATAAAGCGCGTGACGGGCTTATTATAGAAGGCTACTTAACGCTGCCTGTTGGCTATGAGAAAGGCGATAAGTTACCCACTATTATATTTCCACATGGTGGGCCTATGGCGCGAGACTATGCAGGCTTTGACTATTGGACTGCGCTACTGGCATATAATGGTTACGCCGTGTTACAGCCTAACTTTCGTGGCTCAAGTGGTTATGGTTATGACTTTTTAATGCAGTCGATCCAAGGTTTTGGTTTAGCCATGCAAGATGACTTACAAGATGGAGCTAACTGGTTAATAGACCAAGGGATTGCTCAGCCAGATAAAATTTGTATTGGTGGCGCAAGCTACGGTGGATACGCCGCCTTAATGGCTGTTATTAAACACCCTGAAACATTTAAATGTGCGGCAAGTTTTGCAGGGGTGACTGACCTTGAGCATATTGTGAGTAAAGCCCGACACTTTACAAACAAAGACATAGTACGAAAACAGTTTGGAACAAATAGCGATAAGTTAGAGGCCAATTCGCCGGTCAATTTTGCTAAATCAATCAACAAACCTGTTTTACTTGTGCATGGTAGCGACGACAGTGTTGTCCCTATTTACCATAGTAGAGAAATGGAAGATGAACTAGATGACGAAGATAAAGATGTTACTTACATTGAGCTAGAAGATGGCGATCATTACTTGTCCTATCAGCCGCATAGAATTAAAACGTTACAAGCGTTCTTAGACTTTTTTGATAAGCATTTAAAAAACGATTAATAACAAAGGCGACTTAGGTCGCCTTTTTTGAGCTTAATTTTTTATATAATGCACATTGTTTGCACTTTTACTTGTTAACGTTATACGTTGTTATTAAAGGCGCTATTTATAAGTCGCTATAATAGAACACGCAATTAATACAATTGTTATTACAGGCTATTCTTAAAAGTGCTTAGAGCTTTTAAAAATATGTTTTAGCAGTAAAAAATACGCAATAAATAACAGCTCAAATGCTTTTAGAGTCAGGTTTATAAAAAATAAATGAAAATTCATAACAAACTTTTTTTAATATTATTTAGCTTCACCTTTAGCATTATTGCGGGGCTAGTTGTGCTTATTCAGTACAGTATTGGCCAAGGTATTATTGATTTTGTAAACGCTAAAGAAGTAAAAGCATTAGAGCCATTAGCAGTACAACTGGCTAATAAATACGCGCAAACTCCTTCGTGGGATAAAATTATAGGTAACGATCAGCGCTTTTTAAGGTTGGTTGAATCGCAATTGCAATCAAGCCAGTTTTTACCTAGTTTACGCGATATGCCACAGCGCCCAGAAATTCGCGGTGAACGCAGACCCAGACCCCCACAGCATATGGCGCAACGAGATCGTCGCCCACCGCCCGAGCATGCCGCGCACTATGCACTACTTGATGAAAACCAGCAGCGTATTTTTGGTAAATTATTTGAGGATTTAAAGTACATTAAAACGCCCATAGAGCTTGAAGGTAAAACAATTGCTTACCTTGCTGTTTCAAAAAGGAAAAGCCTAGCAGATGGGTACGAGCTGGATTTTTTAAAGCAACAAACTAACTATTTATGGCTTATTGCGTTAACCGCAGGGCTACTTACCTTACTGTTGTCTTTTTTACTGGCAAGGCATTTAGTTGGCCCTGTAAAGCAAATTGCCAGTGGTATGCATAAGCTAACCAAAGGGCAGTACAGCACCAAACTTTTATTAGATAGAAAAGACGAGCTGGGCCAGCTTAGTGAAGATTTTAACACTTTGGCCTTTACGCTCGCTAAAGATGAGCAAGTACGTAAACGCTGGTTAGCTAATATTTCTCATGAACTAAGAACGCCCATGAGCATTTTACTCGGTGAGCTCGAAGCTATGTTGCTTGGGATACGTGAACCAAATAATAAAAATATTAGTTCTGCTAACGATGAAGCGCTACATTTAAAGCGCTTGATTGACGACCTACACATGTTAAACAGCGCCGAGCTAGGCGGCATGCATTACACCATGCAACCTACCGACGTAGGCTTTTTACTTAACTCCATAGAGCAAAAGTATCACGTTATTTTTGAGCAGCACGCTATTAATTTTTACCTTCTTAATAGTGCTAACAACACCACAGTAAACGCAGATAAAACACGTATACTGCAATTGCTAGATAATATATTAATGAATGCGGTGCATTACGCCCAGTGCTCAACTATTTCTTTAAGTGCCAATAACGTAAATATTAAAGGCCAAGCCTATTTAGAGCTTATAATAGAGGACAACGGGATAGGCGTTGAGCAAACGCATTTATCGCACTTGTTTGAATATTTATACCGTGTAGACAGCTCTCGCAATCGCCAAGAGGGGGGCTCTGGTTTAGGTTTGTCTATTTGTCAGCATATTGTTAAAGGTCATAATGGCGAAATATCAGCCGAAAAAGCCAGTATTGGCGGGCTTGGCATTGTTATTAAATTACCCTTATTAGTTCAGTAGAGGATAAATATGAGTGAGCAAATACTCATTGTTGAAGATGAAATAAAACTTGCCAATTTAATGAGCGACTTTTTAACAAGTCATCATTATCAAACGCACCTTATTCATCATGGTGATGAAGTACTTAGCTGGCTTGAAAGTAATAAGCCAAGTGTTATTTTATTAGATATTATGTTGCCAGGGCAAAGCGGTATAGAGCTGTGCAAAGCGATAAGAAAGTTCTCTAATGTGCCCATTATTATGGTTTCGGCAAAGGTGGAGGAGATTGACCGGTTACTCGGACTTGAACTGGGCGCCGATGACTATATTTGTAAACCGTTTAGTTATGCTGAGCTGGTGGCGCGAGTAAAAGCAATTTTAAGGCGTGTTAATACCACAAAAGAACCGGTAAATAATGCCATGACACTGGATGAAAGTACTTACAGTGTAAACTATAAAAATAGCAGTATAGAACTAACTAATTTTGAATTTCAGCTATTTAAGCCCTTGTATTCTAACCCTAACAGAATCTATTCACGCGATAGCTTAATGGACACCATGTACGCAGACCAACGCATAGTTAGCCACCGTACTATAGACAGCCACATAAAAAAGTTACGTAAAAAGCTTGATGAAGTAACGCAAACCGACAGCGTTATTCAGTCGGTTTACGGTGTGGGCTATCGGTTTGTTCACCCTCAATAGCTAAACGTGAGCGCAGTTTTACTCATCGTCAGCGTTTTTAATACGCTCTAAACGGTCGAACTCTTCGTATTCGGCCGCTTGTATTTCATCGAGTACCGCATCTACGTCTGCAGATTCGTTACTGTCTTCAAATTCTCCGCTGAGCACAGTGTTTGGCGTTAAGCTGGCCTCTTCAAACAGTGCCCACATTTCTTTAGCGTAATGAGTGTTTAATAGGCTAGGTGCAAACTGCGCATAATAACGACGTATGTTGTTTACATCGCGCGTAAACATTGCTTGCGCACTGTTATTGGCTGCGGCGTTTACAGCTTGTGGAAGGTCAATAATTACAGGCCCTTTACTATCAACAAGTACGTTAAATTCTGATAAGTCACCGTGGATAATACCAGCGCACAGCATTAATTTAATATAATGAATCATCATACTGTACTGCTCAATAGCGTGTTGCTGCGTAAGGGTCACATGCCCTAACTGTGGAGAAACATCACCGTCTTCATCGCACACAAGCTCCATTAACAACACGCCATCAATACAGTAATAAGTGTCGGGAACTCTGACGCCAGCACGTGATAAACGTGAAAGCGCGTCTACTTCTGCATTTTGCCAAATTTCTTCTTCTAGTTGTCGCCCATAACTAGAGCGTTTACCCATGGCGCGGGCTTGGCGTCCGCCTCTTACTTTTCGGCCTTCTTGATACTGAGCTGCCTTTTTAAAGCTGCGTTTAACGGCATCTTTGTAGACTTTAGCACAGCGAATTTCGCCACCGCTGCGCACCACAAATACATCCGCTTCTTTACCGCTCATTAAGCGGCTTATCACTTCATCAATTAGGCCATCATCAACGAGTGGCTGGAGGCGTTTAGGTATTTTCACTGCGATACAACTAGAAAAATTGGAAGATTAAACATGTATGTTAATAAGTCCTTGGTATGTTAGCTCTCAAAACAGGTGTTGAAAGTGGTTTTAAGTAATTAGTTATCACAATAACCGAAATACCGAATAAGGTAAAAATAACATGATAAAAATCGGATTTATTTTTATTTCCTTATTGTTTGCACAATGTTTGCATTTTTTAAGCGTACTTTATATTCATACCCTTTATTAATATTTAACCCAAGGTGACCACGATGAAGCATTTTCCTACTTTTGCCGTTGCTGCATTATTATCAATGGCTTTTTCAGCCAATGTTGCAGCCAGAGGCGGTGATAACCCACCACCTAAACCTGACTTTTCAAGCATAGATGCAGATGGTGACGGTGTGATTAGCCTCGCAGAATTTAGCGAAAGTGCGCCACCGCAAGGCGATGCGCAAACTATTTTTGACGAAATAGATGCCGATGGGAATGGCGAAATTAGCGAACAAGAATTAAGTGAACACAAGCCACCACGCCGCGCACGTTAAGGGAGAAAAATATGATCAACAGTATTGGTAGCTCAGCGAGTTTTATGACTCAACAATCTAGCCAAGTAAGCGCTTTAACTTCAGAGCAAACTGAGTTTGTTAAAGAAACACTTGCAGAATTTGATGCACAAAACCTAAGCACGGAAGATGCGCAAAGCATTCAAGCCGCATTTGAAGAGCAGGGGATCTCGCCGACAAAAGAGTTGGCTGATTTAATGAGCGAACTTGATTTTGACGCTAAAAGTATTGGCGATGCAGGACGCCCTGAAGGGCAACGCCCGCCGCCACCGCCACAAAACTCATTAGAGTCTGTTGATACTGACGAAGTGGTTAGCTACTTAGATGAGTTATTAACTGAGTATTCAAGCCAGCTATCTGATGAAGATAAAGAATCAATTCTTTCATCGGTACAAGAAAAATTTGGCTTAAGTGAAGGTGATTCACTGCTAAATGTAACTGCTTAGGTGATATAACTTGAGGTAAAGCTGACTGTTTATCCTTAGGTCTTAAGTCCAAAGCCCGGCAATTATTTTGTTGGGCTTTTTTATTATACCAATTCGCTTAATTGATCACGTATTATTGCGCATTGGTATTACTCTGCTTGAGGCAAAAAAATCGCGCTAATAGCACCTAACAAACCGAGCAGGCTATACAACAGAATAAGCTGTGCGGTTGATAAAAATGCTTCTAAAAGCCCTATACTCCCTAACATTAAAAGCAAAATGCCAATTACAGTATTACTAACCGACACGTAATCAGTGCGTTTATTGCCTTGTGCCATATCCACTAAATAGGTTTTACGCCCGAGCCGTACGCCTTGATGAGCTATGCAAAGCAAAAAATAAAAACCAGGTATTACCCAAGCATATTCAAACAGCTGGCTATACCATGTGGCTATTACAAACACACTCACGCCGTTTATGGTGACAAGCAACGCACTTAATACAAGCACCTTTTGGCTAGAAAAATCGCTGAGTCTTCCCCATATTGGCCCAGAAATTAAACTTGCTAAGCCAGACACGGCTAAAAATACTGCCAATAATGAAAATTCAAACTGCTGAGAGCTTGCTAAAATAATATAAAAAGGCGCGCTTAGGGCTGAGCAAAGTAAAAAGGCGCGGGTAATTACAAAGTGTGCAAATTGTTTATCTTGATAAAGCAGCTTTAATTTACTTAGCGCATTTAAAAAGCCATTTTTACCGCCTTGTGTCGCGCCTTTGTATTCGTTTATGCGGCTATAAAAAAGTGCAGCAATAACCCACAAAACGGCGCCTAAACACAGCGCAATTAATACCGTATTTTGCTCTTTTTGCCCCGAAAAAAACCACATCATTAAACCAAAAGTGAGTGTTGCAAAGCCAGCTATACTTGCCGCCAGGCCACTAATATTGCCCCGCTTTTTTTTAGGAATAACTTTACCTAATACATCTTTAGCGGCAATAGAATTAAACCCGCGGGCGAGGCTAAAGAGCACCAGCAGAGCTAAAATTGCATAGCCAGCCTGAGCGCCTTCTAGCACAAATGAAACACCAACCATAGCGCCAATACATACCGCTTGGGCAAATGCACCGCAAACCCATACCCACTTTCTTACAGAGAGTTTACGGATAATATTGGCTATCGCTAATTGTGGTAATAAAGAGCCAGATTCTCTTATAGGCACGAGCCACGCTATAAACGCGCTTGGCACGTTTAAGCTTTGCATTAACCAAGGCAGAGTGACTTTAGGGTTGAGGAGGGCATCGGCAAACTTACTAAAAAGCTGGCTTGTTAATAAAAGAATAAAGTTACCGGCCACTTCTTTGCAGTCATCTTCGTTTATGTCTTTACAAGCGCGTGCGTCTTCATCGTTGTTAAGGCGTTTATAGACTTGCTCTTTAGTGAGTTTTTTCATACTGCTAGCTACACAATTTATTTTGCTCTTTGAGGTACGAATCTACAAAGTGTTGTTCCATAGGTTTAGAAAAGTAATAACCTTGTAGGTGAGACACGCCAATTTCTTTTAGCATGTTGGCTTGCTCTAGGGTTTCTACACCTTCGGCAACTACTATAAAATCAAGTGTTGAGGCCATTTGCACAATCGCATGAATTATACTTAACCCTCGCTTATCCATATTTTGAATGAAACTTTTATCTATTTTTACTATGTCTACACCAATATCTAACATGCTCGACAAGGAAGAGTACCCAGTACCGAAGTCGTCAATAGAAATACAAAATCCTTGTTTTTGAAGCTCTTTTACTGCTGCTAAAAAGGTGAGCTTATCTTCAGCAAACACAGATTCAGTGATTTCAAGGTGTAGGTTTTCTGGCTTTACACCGTATTGATCAACGATATTTACAACCTTAGTGACAAAATCAGGGTCTTGAAGTTGTATTACAGATACATTAACGCTCACAGCAATAGGGGGTTGTACGTTTTTAAACGTGCAAGCTTGCACACACGCTTGCTCAATCACCCATAAGCCAAGTTCGGTTATGAGGTTGTATTGCTCGGCAATGGCAATAAATTCATCAGGAAATATCGCTTCGTCATTTAATTGCCAGCGTAAAAGTGACTCAAAGGAGGTCACCTTCGCTGTTTGGCTATCCACAATAGGCTGAAACACTAACCGCAAGCCGTTGTCTTTTATTGCACTTGCCAAGCGCTTGCTGAGCAATTGTTCGCGTTCTTGTTGGCGCTTTAAGTCATTGTTGTAAATATTTACGCAGCCTTTGGCAATACGTTTTTGATGGTACATGGCTAAATCTGCTGAACGAATTAACGCGCTTAAATCACCCTCATGCTCAGGAAATAACGCTATGCCAATAGTGGCAGATACCCAGCTTTGGTATTTATATCGTTCATGCTCGGCACGAATGCTTTTAATAACCTTTTTGGCAAAATCAAATAAGTCTTGTTCATCCTCATAGGTTGTTAAAATTAAAAATTCATCTCCGCCCCAGCGGCATTTGTATAAGTGGCGGGTGCAAACGTTAGTGAGTCGCTCGGCTATTTCTTTAAGTACTTGGTCGCCAACTTTATGACCCATAGAGTCATTAATTTGCTTAAAGCCATCTAGGTCTACAAAAAGTAAAGCGAGTTTCTCCTCGGGGTGATCTGCCAGTTGTTTATTTGCCACTTTTAAAAAAGCGGTGCGGTTTAACAAGCTTGTTAGCGGGTCAGTATTTGATAAACGGTAAATTTCTTCTGTGCGTGTTTCTACTTTGCTTTCCATTTCGTTAAGTAGTTCGCGGTTTTGATTTCGTAATTTTATGGCCGTTTGGGTAAATGTGGCCGACTTATAAGAAGAGGCGACCATAATTGCCGAAAAAGTAATGCCTAAAAAACCTAATACATAGTGGTAATAGTCATCAGATAAGGTTAGTACTATAGAGTAAGGCATTAATAAAATAATGCTGTAACACACCGAGGTAAAGCGACTACCCGAGAGCAAATTGGCTGAGCCTCCAGCAAATGCCGACAAAATAGCTATTGTGGTGGTAATTTCAACGGTGGATGAGCTTTTATGAAACCACAATGCGTAACATGACCACGAAATCGCGGTTGCTATACACCCCACCGAAAAGCGTTTTAAAAAGCTATTTGCATTAAAAGGCTGGTTAACTTCTTTGGTGTAGTTAAAGTAAATAACATCCATTAGCCTTGCTGCTAAAACAACCAGCATGAAAAAAAGCCAAATTATTTTTTCTTGATTTGTTCTCTCATCCGTTAGGTCAAATGCAAATACAAGTACAAAGCTAACTAACGCCGAAACACCAATGCCAGATAAAGCATTAGAATATAAAAGTTTTACGGCTTCTCTGCGTTCATCACTATTTAAATTTTTATATTGCACTCATTAAAGCCTTATGAAAAGTAATGCGGGTAAAGCAGGTTACATTTTATAAAAACACAATAATAAATATAGTTTAATGACAGGGAAAATGCAGATTTTAAATAAAAAAATGCCCATAACACAATGTCTTGTTATGGGCTGTTAGATTAAAAGTCGCTGGCGTTATGTCGTTCGCTAAGTTGCTCTTCTTCAGGGCCCCAAGTGCGATTAACACGTTGACCACGTTTAACAGCGGGACGCTTTGCTATTTGCTCTGCCCAGCGCATTACATGAGTGTAAGAGGCAACATCTAAAAACTCAGCGGCGTCGTATAATTTTCCAAGCACCAACGAGCCATACCAAGGCCAAATGGCAATGTCGGCAATAGAGTATTCACTACCCGCCATGTATTCGTTTTCACTTAAGTGGCGATTTAATACATCGAGCTGGCGTTTAGTTTCCATAGTAAAACGGTCTATTGGGTATCGCATTTTTGTTGGTGCGTAGCTATAAAAATGACCAAATCCGCCACCTAAATAAGGCGCTGAACCCATTTGCCAAAATAGCCAATTACGGCACTCGGTCTTGGCTTTAAAATCTTTTGGGATTAGCACATCAAATTTTTCTGCCAAGTATTGTAAAATTGAACCTGACTCAAAAATGCGTGTTGGTGGCGTGGTAGAGTGATCCATTAGCGCAGGAATTTTAGAGTTTGGATTAATATCAACAAAGTCTGAGCCAAATTGGTCGCCTTCGCCAATGTTAATTAAATAGGCATCGTAGTCGGCATCGGTTAGGCCAAGCTCTAATAACTCTTCAAACATAATGGTCGCTTTTTGGCCATTAGGCGTGGCTAATGAATAAAGTTGAAACGCATGCTTGCCAATTTCTAAGGTTTTGTCATGAGTGGCGCCGGCAATAGGGCGGTTAATATTAGCAAATTTACCACCACTTTCGCTGTCCCACGTCCAAACTTTAGGCGGCGTGTATTCGTGTTCATTACTCATAAATAACCTCAATTTAAAAATGTAATTAATTTATATACTCATAGATAACAAGCTGGGGGCGTAAAAAATTAATTAAAGGCAATGAAAAAATTATCGTGCTTTTAATTTATCTGCTTTGGCAAGTTTATACCCTAAAAAGAACCCACTTAACGCACCAAAAAGGTGACTTTCGAACGAGACATGAAAGCGTTGTGGTAACACGCCCCAAATAAATCCGCTGTAAAGCACTGCCACTACTAGGGCAATAACAATAGACTTAAACGAGCGCATAACCACGCCATAGCACAGTATAAATCCCCATAAACCATAAATAACGCCGCTTAATCCAACATGAAAACTACTTCGACCAAAGGCCCACACTAATAGCCCGCCAATTAACGCAGTAAATATAAACACGGTATAAAAGCGTTTTACACTGTATTGGCAAATTAGCCAGCTTAGTACAGCAAAAGGCAACATGTTGCTAGCAAAGTGCCACCAGCTGCCATGTAAAAATGGGGCGCATAAAATACCGATTAACCCTTGAACGCTGCGAGGGTAAATACCTAAACCATTAAGCGTAATGCCAGGTAAACTATTGATCACCTGTAGTATTAGGCATATAAAAACTACGCTAAATATTGCAAATCGCGTACTGGTTATCAGTGAAGATGATGATGGGGTAGTTGGCATATAAACGCCTTAGTAGGATTATTTTGTACCAGTATAGGAGTATGTTTTCGCTATTAAAAGCGATTTAATAAGCGCGGCGGTATGCGCCGCGCACAGGGGGTATTTTAACCTAATTTAGTTAATAGTTTTTTTGCAGCAAGCTCTGAACTTGCTGGATTTTGGCCTGTAATCACTAAACCATCTTCGAGCGCTAATACGCCCCAGTCGTCGGTTTTTTGATAATCGCCGCCTTTTTTAATGAGTTCATCTTCAACTAAAAATGGCACTACGTCTGTTAATTGCACGGCAGCTTCTTCTGAGTTAGTAAAGCCTGTTACTTTTTTACCTGCAACTAAGGCATTGCCGTCTGCATCTTTAACATTTAAAAAGGCTGCACTTGCGTGGCAAACAGCCGCTACTGGCTTTTGCTCTTTTACAAACTTTTCAATAAGTGAGATTGAATCGCTGTTATCTACTAAATCCCATAGTGGGCCGTGGCCGCCTGGGTAAAATACCGCGTCAAAGTCGCTGGCGTTTACTTCACTTAACTTTTTGGTGTTTGCCATAAGTGTTTGTGCTGCGCTGTCGTTGTCATAGCGCTTTGTTGCATCGGTTTCAAAGTCAGAAAGCGTGCTAGTTGGGTCAATCGGCGGTTGGCCACCCGCAGGGGATGCAAGTGTTACCTCTGCACCAGCATCAACAAATGCGTAGTAAGGTGCTGCAAATTCTTCTACCCAAAAACCTGTTTTTTCGCCTGTGTTGCCAAGCTCTGAATGTGAGGTAAGTACCATAAGTATTTTTTTAGCCATAACAATATTCCTTCGATTAGTGAGTAAATTAAAGCTTGGTGTTAACCAAGGTGCTGTAATAACTATATGCACTTAAAAGGATTTAAACAACGATGATAAATTTAACTTTATTGGTTTAATTATTGATACAATTATTGGGTTGAATAATCATTGGTGAGTTTGTGATGAAAGTGTCGTTTGAGCAACTTAAAAGCATGGTGGTATTTGCGCAAATTGTCGAGCAGGGCAGTTTAACCGCGGCTGCAAAGCAGTTGGGGTTAACGCGTGCGGTGGTAAGTTATCACCTTAAAAAATTAGAAACGCAATTAGAAGTTACGCTGCTAAATCGCTCAACCCGCACTATGGCGCTAACTGAGGCTGGCATTGCGTATTATGAGCGCTGTAGAGTGATCACAGAACAAGCAAACGCAGCTAATCAGCAAATAGAAAACATTAAAAGTGAGCCACAAGGAGTATTAAAAATTAGCTGCCCCGTTAATGTAGGCATGCAACTAATTGTGCCTGCAATTAATACGTTTAAACGCCAATACCCCAAAATTGAAATAGACCTGCAACTAACCGATGATGTGGTTGATATAATAAAAAACGGCTTTGATATTGCTATTCGTGGGGTCGCTTTAAGTGACTCAAACTTACAAGCCACCAAACTAACCACCATGAGTACCTGTATTTGTGGCTCAGCTGAGTATTTTGAACACTTTGGCAAACCTAAAACGCCAGCTGAATTAGCCTTGCATAAATGGGTGGTGTACCAACTTAGCAGTAAAACATTAACCCTTAGCAAAGAGGGCAAAAAATACGATGTAATACTACAAGGCGGCATAAGCACCAATAATGCCGCCGCGCGTACCGCGTTTGTAGAGGCCGGGCACGGGCTTGGGCGCATTCCGTTGTATGATGCGTGGCCTAAAGTGCAAGCAGGGCTGTTAGAAATAATACTCGATGATTATAAAACAAAAGATATTGAGCTTTATGGCGTGTTTCCACCTGGGGCGGCAGGCTCCAAAAAGCTCAGGTTGTTTATTGATTATTTAAAAGCATATTTTGTTAAACAGCATACTGCACTGGGCATGCTAAAAAGCACGTAAAACCGCACTTAATTACAAAGTACGATTAAATAATGCAACCGCTTGCTGGTACATAGTAATTGCAAGCGCGGCATCGTAACGCTCGCCCTCATCACGCATAAACGCATGCTGTGCGTTTACTTCTTGCCAGTGGTAATTAATACCCGTGGCTACACATTGCTGGTAAATTTTACTTCGGCCTTGTTGCGGTACATGTGGGTCTTGCTTACCCCAAATAAAGTGTATTTCACCTTGAATATCAGCCATGCGTTCAAACGAATTGTTACCTGCATTAGCAGTTAAGGTATCACTATGAATATCGGTGGCGTATAAACAAAATGCAGCTTTTATGTGTGGGTTTAATGCGGCTCTGTAAGCTAAATGCCCACCAATGCACACACCCATGGCGCCCACTGTGCCAGTGCAGTAATCTTGATTTTGTACAAAGTCGATGAGTGCTTGTGTGTCGCTGTCGTGGTGCTCAAGTGGCTTTTGCCATTTATCGGCATTGCCTTTATCTTTACCCGCGTCATCGTACGCAAGTACAGTACCAATCGGGTTTAGCTCATGAAATACCTCAGGCACTAATACAACAAAGCCGTGGCTTGCTAAAATAGCAGCGCTGCGCGCAATAGGCGCGGTTTGCTGAAAAATCTCCGAGTAAAAAATAATACTTGGATATTGGCCAGCTGCTTGTGGGCGGTAAACGGTAGTACGCATTAAGCCTGTAGGGGTGGCTAGGTCGGTATTATGGTGTTGGGTTATCATAAAAGCGCTCAGTTAAATAATTAATAAGGTTATGGTAACTGAGCGCAAAAAAATAAACGACCACTGATACTGGTTTTTTAAATGCTTGCAGGCATTTTATTACAACTTGCGTAGTAGCTTACGGTCGCAGGCCAATCCGAAAATATACCCATAACCCCGACATCCTGCGCGAGTACATCAACCACCGTCATCATGTCGCCATCGTTATCGATAACATCGGCGATTGATTGGTAGTAGTAGCCACCGCCCTCGTTAAGAGGCCCCGAGCGCTCAAGGCTCCATGCTATCAGTTCAAGCCCTGCAGCTTTTGCGTCAATGGCGTATTGTGAGGGGACAATATTACTTTCGTTGTCTATGGTGAGCATCATCCAAATAGGGGGCGCTAATATTTTAACGCCATCGGCTACTAGCTCTTCCATACTTGGTTGCCACGTTGCAGGGTTACTTGGATCAAAGCCCGCTTCGCTGTCACGGCCATCTAAATATACGCTTTGATTTGCAAAGTCGGGGTTGTTATTTATCCAATATTTCACATCATCGAGATTAAACGATTGCGGGTACACATCACTGCTTGGTACGTCCAATTGCGTGTACTCATCAAGCATTTTTTGCGCGTATTGCTGTTGTGTCATTCCCTCAAAAGGCATGCTCACTTGCGGCGATTTTAGCTCTGGGGTCATTTTTACACCCAAGCTTTTAAATAACTCAATACTTTGTTTATGGGTTACTAATGTTCCACTTGTGGCGTATAAATCGGTGCGCCAGCTGGGTGTGCCCTGCATATATTCACCAACAGTAGTGGCTTGGGTGTTGGCGCCATCCATTTTACCTTCAAGCGTTAAAAATTCGCTCAGGCTGATATCGCTTGTGCAGCATTTAGCGGTGGCAGGCGTGCCACTTGCTGCGTTAGCTGGAGTAAAAGGCACACTGCATTTAGCAGCAAGTTCAGGAATGGCTAATATATTGGTGGTGGTGTGCAAATCGCACTGAGAGTGGCGACACACGAGCTCTTTGTCGCTGGTAAAGGTTACATCGCACTCGACAATACCTGCACCCATACGCGCCGCAGCTATATAAGACTCCTTTGTATGCTCAGGGTATTGCATTGGCGCACCACGATGCCCAATAGAAAAATCTGTACGGTAAAATGGCCCATCTGTACACGATTCTAATTTTGTTTTTAAATCGCTCTGTGCCATATCGTTAATAAGGTAGTCGGCACGAGTACCTAATTGAATATCAGGCGCCTCGCCTTTTGCAACTTCAACAATTACAGGCGTCGGTACTTCAACAACCTCAACGGTGGTATTTGTAACGACTACGTCTTTTTCTACAACTTCGACATCGTCGTCGCAGCCGCTCAGTAGTGCAAGTATTACTGAGCTTGTTATTAGGGTGAGATGTTTCATGTTTGTTCCTTAACGTTATTTTATTCAACCCTAATCGCATTCAATGACAAATTAGCTACAAGGATGTGACGTTCTGTTTATTTGTCCCTATTTGATTAATTACCAGTGCCGCTAACATAATTGCACCCCCCATACTTAAGCGCACAATGTCGGCATTTTTATTCCATATAAGCACGTTAACAATAATACCGGCAGGAATAAGCACGTTGTTCATAACGGCTAATGCTCCCACATTTACTTTTGTTGCCCCTTTGTTCCATAAAAAGTAACCAAGGCCCGAGGCTACAATACCTAAATATATTAAAATACCCCACTGGGTAGGTGTACTCGGTAATTTGCTTGTATTGCCAAATAAAGCGTAGCAAGCACTCGCCACCACTAAGGCGCCAATAAAAAACCAACCAAATACGGTTTTGTCATCCAGCTGATTAGTGGCCATTAAACGTTTATAAGTTACTTGTCCGGTGGCAAAACTAATATTGGCACCCTGAACCAGTAATAAACCGATGATGAAATGACTATTGAGGCTTTCCCAGCGAATAGCTACCGCGCCCAGTACGGCAATAAGCGCAACCGAAAAAAAGCGAGGATTAAAATGCTTATTAAGTGCATCGTTTAAAAGCGTTATATAAAGCGGCGTCATAACGGTAAAGAGCAACACTTCGGGTACGCTTAAAAATAAAAAGGAGTGATAGTAAAAGCTGTACATAACACCCAGTTGCACAGCGCCTATCAGCATTAGCTTAAGTGCGAGTGGTTTTGAGGTAAGTTTAGGTTTTAAAAAGGGTAAAAAAACCAATGTGGCTAATGCAACTCGTATTAATACGCTAAACCACGCATCAACTTGGCCTGCTAGGTACACACCAATTAAACTAAATGAAAAAGCCCAAAGTAGGGTAACTGCAAATAAATAGCCCATAATTGTCGTTTTTTATAATTTATAGTGTGGTTAGTTTATCTGTTATAAACAATAAAAGCCCGCAAGCGGGCTTTTATAAGGTTAAAATTAATAAACGAGGTTATTAATCAACTAAACCACGGCGCTTAAGAAGTGCGTCTGTTGTTGGTTTTTGGCCTCTAAACTCAATGTAGCTTTGCATTAAGTCGCGGCTGTTACCTTTTGATAGGATTTCTTCACGGAACTTGTCACCGTTTTCACGGGTTAGGCCACCGTTATTTTCCATATGGGCAAACGCATCGGCTGCAAATACTTCAGTCCATAGGTAGGCGTAGTAACCTGCTGAGTAACCACCGGCAAAAGTATGGCTAAAGTAGTTTGATTTATAACGCGGTGGCACTGGGTAGTAATCAATACCGTGTGCTTTTAGCGCATCGCTTTCAAACTTTTGAACATCACTGATTTTTTTATCAGAACCAAATGAGTGCCATTCCATATCTAGTAAAGCAGCTGCTAAGTATTCAGTAGTACCAAAGCCTTGGTTGAATTTTTGCGATGCTAGTACTTTATCAAGTAATGCTTGTGGAATTGGCTCACCTGTTTTGTAATGCTTAGCGTAGTTAGCAAGTACGGTAGGTTCAATCATCCAGTCTTCGTGTGCCTGTGAAGGAAATTCAACAAAGTCACGTGCTGTAGCAGTACCCGCTAGGCTTGGGTATTTAACATTTGAGAATAAACCGTGCGCAGCATGACCAAATTCATGGAACATAGTCGATACTTCGTCGAAGGTCATTAGCGTTGGCTCACCTTCCGCTGGTTTTGGAATGTTTTGTGCGTTGTAAATAACCGGTTTAGTGCCTTTTAAGCCGCTTTGGCTTACGTATGCACTCATCCATGCACCGCCACGCTTACCTTCGCGTGCGTATGGGTCCATGTAAAATAAACCAATAGCGCTGCCATCTGCGTTAAATACTTCGTACGCTGTTACATCTTCGTGGTAAACAGGTAAGTCTTTACGCTCTTTAAAGGTGATACCGTAAAGCTTGTTCATTGCGAAGAATAACCCATCATGGATCACAGAGTTCATTTCAAAGTAAGGCTTAACTAGCGCAGGATCTAGGTCGTACTTTTCAGCACGTACTTTTTCTGCGTAAAAGGCCCAATCCCATGGCTTAAGCTCAAAGCTTTCGCCAGAATCGTTAATTACTTTTTGGATAGCGGCCGCTTCTGCTTTGGCTTTTTCAACAGCTTTTGGTGCAAGGTCATCTAAAATACCGTACACGTTATCGGTTGTTTGTGCCATACGCGAAGTCATTACATACGATGCCCAATCTTTAAAGCCTAACAGCTCTGCTTTTTGTGCACGCAGGTTAGTTTCTTCAATAATGATAGAGCCGTTAGTTTTAGCAGCACGGTTTGTAGAGGCTTTAAAAATTTGCTCGCGTAGCTCACGGTTTTCAAGGCTTGATAAGATAGGCTGCTGAGTAGTATTAACCAGGGTGATCATGTAGCCGTCTTTGCCTGCTTTTTTAGCTGCGGCTGCAAGGCCTGCAATTTCACCTTCAGATAGGCCAGCAAGTTTAGATTTGTCTGTAACAACAATAACGTCTTCTTTAAACGATTTTAAAATGTTTTGAGAGAACGCAGTAGATAGCTCTGCAAGCTGAGCGTTTATTTCACGCATTTTTGCTTTTTCAGCATCGCTTAACTTAGCACCGGCTTTTACAAATTGCTTGTAGTAGAAATCAACTAAGCGTTGATCTTCAGCGTTAAGCGCATCTTTATTGTCGTAAATAGTTTGTACACGCTTAAATAACGCACCATTTAGGTAAATGTCATCAGAGTGAGCAGATAATACCGGCGCCATTTTTTTGCTTATACGTTGGTATTCGTCATCTGAAATTAAACCCGATAGGTTGTAAAAAGCAGCAGATACGCGATTTAACAACTCACCAGACTTTTCCATCTCAACAAGTGTGTTTTCAAATGTTGCTGGTTCTGGGTTGTTTGCAATAGCTTGAACTTGCGCAGTGTGCTGAGCAATACCTGCATCAAAGCCTGCTTCGTAGTCTTTTGTACCAAACTTATCAAACTCTGGTGCCATGTATTGTAATGGGCTTGGTTTGAATAATACATTGTTTGCGTTCATATCTTGCACTTGTGCTGCGCTCTCTTTAGCTGTGTTCTGAGTTTCGTTAGATGAACAAGCAGATAGGATTAGGGCACTAGCAATAGTAGTGGCGATCAGTGTTTTACGCATAATAACTCCATAAAAAGATGAGCCGAAATAGGCTTTTCGAGTCGAAAACCCAGTTAACTTATCAAATTTTGGCGTTTATACAATAAAGTTTATCGGTATTAAGCGGGATTTAAACGCAAATTAGCTACTAAAAATGCGATTTGGAGGTAAAAGTAGCCTTAAAAATAAACGTAAGGCTACTTAAATATCGTATTGTGTGTGTTTTTTAAAGGCTAGTTATAGCCAAGAACAAAGCGTTTTTCAGAACCAAAGCTATTAGATTGCTGGCCAAATTCTTTATTAATAGTAGCAAGTGTTTGTTCTTGCTCAGCAAGAAGGCACAAAATTTTATTGCGGTAATCTAGGCTGCTTTCAAACAAATTTAAATCTACCTGCGGCTGCAAAGTAGCGAGTCTTTGATTTAGAGTAAGTTGTGACATATGTAATCTCCAGTGCTTGTACACTATTTATATAGCACTCGGTGCAATAAAGAGTTAATAAATTGTTTAAACAAAAACGTTAAACCTATTAACTTAGCGTTTTAACACTATTATGCCGTGCTAAGCTTAGCGAAGACTGAACCACACTCATTTTTACTGAACAAATAACAAACAATAAATAATACTTTGGAAAATACATGACGCTCGAACACATTCAACATTATCTCAGCTTGGTTATTTTTACCTATAACGATGTACACATCACTGTGGCTAAGGTTATACAAGTTCCTTTAATTTTATTTGCTATGTGGTTTGTAGTAACGCGCATTGGCAAACTTATTAAAAAAACACTGTTGGCAAAAAAAATCAGCCAAGACGCGGTTCATCTATTTACGCGTATTTATTTTATTTTGAGTATCGCAATATTAATTTTTACCTCGTTAGAGGTTTTAAGTATTCCACTTACGGCCTTTGCATTTGTATCAGGGGCAATAGCCATTGGAGTCGGGTTTGGTGCGCAAAACATTATTAATAACTTTATTAGTGGCTGGATTTTAATGTGGGAGCGGCCAATTCGTATTGGGGACTTTTTAGAAGTAGGTAATGCAAAGGGCGTAGTAGAAACTATTAATACGCGCTCTACCCGCATTCGCCGTAACGATGGTGTGCATATGTTAATCCCTAATTCGCAACTTTTAGAAAACACAGTGACTAACTGGACCTTAATAGACGGTAATGCCCGCTCTTCGGTTAGCGTAGGTGTTGCTTATGGCAGCGATGTATTGTTAGTTAAAACGTTAATTCAACAAGTACTTGATGATCATGATGCGATACTAACAAATCCAAAAGCCTCTGTTTTATTTGACGACTTTGCTGATAGCTCACTGGTGTTTAATGCAATTTTTTGGGTTTGTGCAGAGTCAGAAACCATGCTCAGAAAAGTACGTAGTGATATCCGTTTTAGTATTTATGCTGTTTTTGAAAAACACGATGTGGTGATTGCGTTTCCACAGCGCGATATTCACATTGATGGAGAAATTGCGTTAAAGCGTACTCAATGAATTTAGCCTTAAAAATTTAGCAAGCATTAACGGGTTTTAACTGGGCGTTTCTAGTTTGGGTTTATTTGTAAAAATATGCAGTTTGCTACTTTAAAGTGGGTTTTGAAGGAAAGGACATATGTCCGCATTATTGGTCTTTTGCATCTAAAAGCGGGTAAAAAAGCTATAAAATGAGGTTAAATGTTGCAAAAAAGTTTACTTTTTTGTACATATTTATGCAGTAAATTTGTAATACGATGGTATAATCTTCATCGTTCGTTCAGCCTCATTACTCCGTTTTTGTACTCTCGGTGATGAGGTCCGCGCGCCATAAAGCTAGACGCGAAAAATTGTACGAGCCCGCAATGAATACATTGCGCAACACAAAAAACCGTTGAACAAGAGTGCATACAAAAGGTTTATACCCGACATGAAAGCAATCAAAAAAACTGCAATAGCGACCATAATTAATGCTGCTTTATTATCTGCAGCTGGTACCTCTGTTTCTACTCTTGCTGCTGAAGAAGAAACTGCAAAAAAAAATAACCAATTAGAAGTTATTCAAGTTACTGCTCGTAAACGTGTAGAAAATGCACAAGAAGTGCCTGTTGCTGTATCTGCATTACAAGGTGATAACCTTGATGCTTATAGTTCTGCTGGTATGGATATTCGCTTTATGAGTGCGAAAATCCCAAGTCTTTCAATCGAATCATCGTTTGGACGTTCTTTCCCTCGTTTTTATGTTCGTGGTTTGGGTAATACCGATTTCGATCTTAATGCTTCACAACCTGTTTCATTAGTTGTTGATGAAGTGGTTCAAGAAAATGCCATTTTAAAAGGCTTTCCAGTATTTGATGTTGAGCGTGTAGAAGTACTACGTGGTCCACAAGGTACTTTGTTTGGCCGTAATACGCCGGCTGGCCTAGTTAAATTTGATACTGTTAAACCAAGCCAAGAATTTGAAGGTTACGGTGCTGTTTCTTACGGTAGCCGTGGCGCTGTAGATACAGAAGGCGCTGTAGGTGGTGCATTAACTGACCGTTTATCTGCACGTGTTTCTTTGCTATGGCAAGATAAAGATGATTACATCGACAACCAAGCGCCTGGCTTTGAAGCGAAAGACGAGCAGGGCGGCTACACAGAAAAAGCAGCGCGTATTCAGTTTTTATACGAAGGCGATGACTTTACTGCTCTTCTAAACTACCACACGCGTGACCTAGACGGCTCACCAATTGCGTTTCGTGCAAACGTTATTGAATCAGGCTCAAACGATTTAGTAGACAACTACGAGCATGATGTTGTTTATCAAGATGCCGCTGTACGCAATACCCAGCAAGTTGAATCTGAAGGCGCAAGCTTAAAGCTTGAGTGGGATATTAGCGATGAATACACGCTAACCTCTATTTCAGGTTGGGAAAGTGCAGAAATATACTCACGTGCAGATATTGACGGCGGTTACGGTGCTTCTTATATCCCTGATTACATGGGTCCAGGTTTTATTCCGTTTTCTTCAGAAAGTGCGGATGGCATTCCAGAGCAAGATCAGTTAACGCAAGAGCTTCGCCTTGCTAGTAACTTCAGCGGTGACTTAAACTACCAAGTTGGTCTTTTTTACTTTGATGAAGAGCTTACAATCGAAAACTTTAGTTACGATACGTTCTCTTCACCTGCTGGCGCTTTAAACGGTTATGTTCAGCAACAACAAGACACAACAGCATGGGCTATTTTCGGCTCAGTAGATTACATCTTCTCAGATAAGTTAAAAGTAACAGCGGGTCTTCGTTACTCTGATGACGAAAAAGATTTTGTTGCAGACCGTACAATTAGCCCAATTGGCGGTGGTGCTTTATACGTAGAGCGTAGTGTAAGTGACAGCCACGTAAGCTGGGATTTATCTGCAAACTACAAAGTTAATGACGATGTAAACTGGTACAGCCGTGTAGCAAACACGTTCCGCGCGCCTAGCTTACAAGGTCGTATTTTATTTGGTGATGACGTAACAACGGCTGAGTCAGAAACCGTTACTTCATTCGAAACCGGTATTAAATCAGACGTTCTTGACGGCCAAGGCCGTGTTAATGCAACGGTATTTTACTACACAATGGACGACCAACAGCTTACTGCTGTAGGTGGTGGTGCTAACTTTAACCGCCTAGTTAACGCTGATAAAACAACAGGCTACGGTTTTGAGCTAGATACAGAATGGGTATTAAGCGATGAGTTTAATGCAACATTTAACTTAAGCTACAACAAGACTGAAATTAAAGATGATGAGTTAGCTGTAGCGGTATGTGCTCAATGTATCGTGAATGACCCTATTAACGATGCAGGTTTAGCCGTACTAGATGGCAACAGCTTACCGCATGCGCCAGAGTGGATCTCTAACTTTACGCTTCGTTATACGAAAGAGCTTGAAGATGGTAACTTCTTCGCATTAGGTGATATTTCTTACCGTAGCGAAATTAACATGTTCCTATACGATTCAGTAGAATTTGAAGGTAAAGCATTAACAGAAGTAGGTTTACGTGCAGGCTACGAGTGGGCTGAAGGTGACTACGAGTACCAAGTATCTGCATTTGTTCGTAACTTATTTGATGAGCAACAAGCAATTGGTGCGGTAGACTTCAATAACAATACGGGTATTGTTAATGAAGAGCGCTACATTGGTGCTGAATTTAAAGTTAACTTCTTCTAAAGATAACCTTAAATTTTATTAATTTTTAAAAGCCTGCCTTGTGCAGGCTTTTATGTTTTTATAAAGCTGGTAAAGTAGCGTTAATTAACTTTGATGAGATAGAAAAATGGCTGGATTTTGGAACTACCGTGTAATTTTTTGTGAAGCAACGAAAGATGAAGCAGCGCAATACCAAATACACGAAGTAGAATATAACTTAAATGGCAAAGTAACTAATTGGTCAGAAACAGGCGCAGCACCTTTTGGTACAACGCTAGATGAGTTAGCAGCTGATGCCGATCGTTTAAAAACGGCGCTAGAAAAACCAGTACTTAAGGTTGTGCGCAAAGCCCGAGGCTACGAATTGGTTGATGTTGAAACCGGTGAAGAAGCATTTGCTGAGCCACCTGCTGGCTTAACAGCATAATATTATAAAGGCGCCAAGGCGCCTTTTTTTAACGTTAAAATTTAAGGAATGAGGATGAGCTTAAACGCAGTATTGTTTGATATGGATGGCACACTAGTTGACTCTGAAAGCATGCACTTTGAGTGTTGGAGCCAGCTGCTTGCACCCTACAATGTAAGTTATAACGAAGTGGAGTTTTGTCAGCGCTTTTCAGGGCGCCCAACGTTAGAAGCAGCAATTGATATTAAAAATGAGCATAATTTAGCCGTCAGTGCACAATTTTTAGCAGATGAAAAATATAGATTATTTGGTGAATACGTGAAAACTAATTTACCGCCTGTTATGCCTTTTACTGAGCAAACCTTACACGCTGTTAAAAACAGTGGGCTAAAAATGGCGTTAGTTACCGGCAGTGCTCGCAGCGAAGCTATGCCTATTTTAAAAGGGCTAGGTTTTTATGAGTTATTTGATACTGTAGTGACAAAAGACGATGTAACAAATCCAAAGCCAGCAGGCGATCCTTATCTTTTAGCGCTTGAACACATACATGTAGCCCCAGAGCATGCAATTGCTGTTGAAGACACCTTTACGGGCGTTTGTGCTGCAACTAATGCACAGGTTAGAGTCGTTGCGATTGCAAATCATCATACAGTTGACCATGACTTTAGTAAGGCGACCTACAAAATGGCTGACCTAGGTGAGTTTTGGCAGTGGGTTGAATCTCAACTATAGTTAAAGCCTTATTTTATTTGCAGGGATGCAGTAATGGCTCAGCTAAAGTACTTACTTTTCATTGTCATCTTTATTGGCTCATCGCTTGTTTTTGCGGCGCAGCCTCAGGTGTTATTGGCAAAAGTATATGATGAATCTAAACATGGCAATATTAGTGAATACCTCGTTAGTGAAAAATTTGATGGTGTAAGAGCAATATGGACGGGCGATAAATTTATTACCCGTAAAGGAAATGCGATTAACGCCCCGAGCTGGTTTACGGCGCCATTACCAAATGTTTGGTTAGATGGGGAGCTGTGGATAGCGCGCACTCAATTTTCTTTGGTCAGTGGGATTGTAAGAACTAAACGCCCCAGTAATTCAGATTGGCACGCTATACGCTATCAAATATTTGATATGCCAGACTCAACCCTTCCTTTTAGTGCGCGTTATAAAAACTACCAAGCCTTGGTAAAACAAATCAATAAGCAGCATATAACTGCAGTTAAGCAACACCGCTTTACTAGCACAGCCCAATTAACAGCGTACTTTGAAGATTTAACTAAGCAAGGGGCTGAAGGGGTGATGCTGCATTTAGCCAATGCTAAACATAAAAGCGGGCGCAGTAATACATTATTAAAGTTAAAGCCCTACCTTGATGCTGAAGCGGTTGTTATTGCACATTTACCGGGTAAAGGACAATACACCGGTATGTTAGGTGCATTAAAAGTAAAAACACCTCATGGGCAAATATTTAAAATAGGCACGGGCTTTAGTAACAAACAGCGCCAAACACCTCCGGCTATAGGTAGCACGGTAACGTATCGGTACCATGGGTTAACAAAGCATGGCTTACCACGTTTTGCGAGCTTTTTAAGGGTGAGGGAGGGTCATTAGCGTTTATAATTTTGGCAAAGTATGCTAAATTGCGCGGCCTTTTTCTAATGTATGGTGAAGTATGTTTGTAGGTTTTGATTACGGTAGTTCTAATTGTGCCATGGGTGTTATGGAGCAAGAGGAAGTACAGTTAGTGCCACTTGAGCAAGGAAAGCATTATTTACCTTCTACTCTTTATACACACCATAGCGCATTAGTTGTCGACTTTGTGGCAAAGCATGTAAAAGGCACTGCACACGAGCATGACTTTTTAACGCAGCGCCAAGCTTTATTAAATACACTCCCACGTATTAAGTCAGATCTTGATTTACAACCTACAGATGAAACGCTTTTTATTGGCCGTGAAGCTATTAGTGAATATGTGCAGTTTCCTGAAGAAGGCTACTTTGTAAAATCACCTAAATCGTTTTTTGGTGCCACAGGCTTAAAGCAAGGGCAAATCAATTTTTTTGAAGATATTGCTACCGCAATGATTTTAAAAATAAAGCAACGCGCAGAGCTTTCACTTAAAACCCCACTTACGCAAACGGTTATTGGTCGTCCAGTTAACTTTCAGGCCGTTGGCGGTGAGCAGTCAAATCAGCAAGCTGTAGGTATTTTAGAGCGCGCAGCTAAGCGTGCGGGCTTTAAAGACGTGGAGTTTCTATACGAACCGCTTGCAGCAGGGATTGATTACGAAAGTAGTTTAGTGGAAGACCAAAAAGTGCTGGTTATTGATATTGGCGGTGGTACCAGCGATTGCTCGTTTGTACAAATGGGGCCAAGCTTTAGAGGTAACAGTGAGCGCGATAATGACTTTTTAGCCCACAGCGGTAAGCGAGTTGGCGGGAATGACTTAGATATAGCGCTTAGTTTTCATGGTTTAATGCCATTGCTTGGTTTAGGCAGTACCTTTAAATCGGGCCTACCTTTACCAAACCAACCTTTTTGGCAAGCCTGTAAAATTAATGATGTAAATTTACAAAGTCAGTTTTATAGTGAAAGCCACTACCGAGAACTCACTGCCCAATTACGCGATGTAAGTGCACCTGCGCTTTTCAAACGCTTAATTCATTTACAGCAAAATAAACAGGGCCATCAGTTAGTACAGCAAGGTGAGGCGGCTAAAATAGCGCTTTCATCGGCAGATGCTTTTGATTGCGATCTTCGCTTTTTAGATAATGACCTTAGTAAAAACCTATCGGTAAGCGATTTGGCGGTTGCAGTAGAAAGTAGCATTAGCCAAATAGTAACGTTAGCAAAACAAGCAATTACCGATGCAGGAACCACCCCAGACGTTATTTATTTAACAGGGGGGAGTGCGCAGTCACCACTTATTAAAGCCGCGTTAAGTGAGCATTTAGGTGATATTAAAATGCTAAATGGCGATCACTTTGGTAGTGTAACGGCTGGCCTAACAAAATGGGCCAGCATGCTTTATAAGTAGCTTAAAAGGTTTTAAAGACTGATTTGTCGGGTTGCGAGGTATTTTTCGTAATCTGGCAAAGTACGTTCAAGCTCAGTGTCCATTAAAGGCGAGCTTAATAACATGTCGGCGCTGACTTCATTACAGGCCACGGGAATATTCCAAACAGCAGCTAAACGCAGTAGTGCTTTAACATCAGGGTCGTGTGGTTGCGATGCCAACGGATCCCAAAAAAACACCAATACATGAATTTCGTGCTCGGCAATTTTAGCTCCTAATTGTTGATCGCCCCCCATAGGACCACTTAATAGCTGAATAACCTCTAGCCCGGTGGTTTTTTCGATTAAATGGCCTGTGGTGCCAGTACCGTATAAGGTGTGTCTGCTTAAGGCTTCTTTGTGTTTTTCGCACCATAATTTAAGCGCGGCTTTTTTACCATCATGCGCAACTAAGGCAATATTTTTATTAGCGGGTAGCGATTGTTTTTTTTGTTCCATGCTGCATCTTATTTTGTTGAGTAACCAAGGCTTTGGTTAAGTAATACCAATTTAGTGTAATTAGTATAATAAATTAATGGCCAGTGCAATAAATACCATGCCGGTCACTCGGTCTATCCAAAGTTGGCTATGTGGGTATTTTTTGAAAAATTGCGCTATTTTGTCGCCAAAGTAAATATACGTACAGTCAATTGGGAAAGCAAAAATAGGGTAGAGCAGACCAAAAAAAGCTAATTGAAATGTTGCCGATGATAAGCTTGGGTCTACAAACTGCGGGATAAAAGCAATAAAAAATAACGCTACTTTAGGGTTTAATACCTCGGTCATCATGGCTTGAAACATGACATTTGGCTTTTTACTGGTGCTTACATGAGGCTTATCATCACTAGCGTAATCCGTGGTATTTGGCTGCGAAAAAGTGCTTTTAATCATCACAAACCCTAAATAGCACAAATAAGCCGCGCCTAAGTACTGTACTGCACTATAAGCGGTGGGCGAGGCTTTTAATACCGCGCTTAATCCAATAACAGCAAAAAATGTGTGTATTACTCCACCTAAAGCAAAGCCAAATGCGCTTTGCATACCTGCCGCTCTGCCATTGGCAAATGTTTGCGCCATTAAAAATGCGTTTGATGGCCCTGGGGCCACCGCCATTAAAAAGCTCGCTAGTAAAAATGATGCTAAAAAATCAGGGTTGATCATGTATTAACCGGGTGCAATGTATGGGCTTTTTTACTCATTAAAATTAGCCAAAGTGGTGCCAGTAACAATAAATGAAAAGCAATTAGCCAAGGTGTGCTAAGGCCTAAATATTGCGTTAAAAACACAAGCACACTAGCGCCACTCATTTGCATAGCACCAATTAAGGCAGAGGCTGTACCAGCTTGTTTTGGAAAACGCGATAACGCCATTCCAGCCGCAGAGCCTAAGCTCAGGGCAAAACCAAGTGCTGCAATTAAAATAGGTAGCATAAGCGCAATGGCCGATTCTATATGGCTAAGCGCAATCATTAATATGCCAGAGGCCACCAATACTGTAACCCCAACGCGCAGGGCTTTTTGGCTATTACGTTTAATATAAATGGGGGTAATAAAGCTGGCTACAATACTTAATACTGCATTGAGCGTAAACCAAAAAGTAAAGTCGGCAACGGTGCCCCCTAAGTGTGTAATGATCCACCCAGGAGCCAAGGTGACATAAACAAGAATCGCCGACATGGCGACCATACACAGTAAGCTATTAAATAAAAATATCGGTGTTTTTAATATTGGCACAAACCGGCGTAAGTCCAATATATGCCCTTGGTAGTGACTATCAGCAGGGCGGGTTTCTCTAAATAAGGTGAGCGTAATGACCAGGCCCGCTAACGCAAACAAGGTTAAAAACATAAAGTTCATGCGCCAGCCAAATTGCACGGTAAGCCAAGCACCTAATATAGGCGCAAGCGCAGGAATAAAACACACAATTCCATTTAAATAGGTAATCATTTGCCCGCTGCGTTCGCTGCCGTATTTATCACGTACAATAGCAAAAGCAACAACAAACGTAGCACATGCGCCTAACCCTTGCAGAGCGCGTGCAAACATTAATACAGCAAAAGAGGGTGCCATGTAGGCAAGTAAGGCAGAGCCTGCATACAAGCTAACACCTACAACCGCTACCGGCTTTCGGCCAAACTTATCAGCAAGCGGCCCTGCAATTAATTGCCCTAAACCCACAGTCAGCATAAAAATAGCTACTGTTTGCTGAACCTGTTGTTCGGTAACGTTAAATTGCGTGGCAATAGTTGGAAAAGCGGGAAGATAAATATCAATTGCCATAGGGCAAAATATTACGAGTAACGCTAAGATGAGTAATAAAATTAAGTTAGGTTTAGCGGGCTGTGTTTGCATTAGGTCTCCTTTTGCTGGCTATTTTAGGTGCCCGCATATAAAAAAGAAAGGGCTTATGAGTGAGCCACGCTTTATTGTGATAAATATTTCATGACATTAGGATTAACAGCGCGGTGAATTGCGCTTTTTTTAACTGGTCTGATGTGTTAATTTGAATTTATAAACACTAAATGGGAAATAACAATGAGTAATAAATCAGCCCTTTTAAAAACCTGGCTTAAATTTAAACGCTTACCTTTTGGCAATTGGTTGTTTAGCAAAGCGGTATGCATAAAAGCCCCGTATTTTGGCTCAATGAAACCTTACGTGCTCGATTTAAGAGAAGGGCACTGTAGCGCTGTCGTAAAAAACCGCCGTAGTGTGCATAACCATATTGGGACTATTCATGCTATTGCACAATGTAACTTAGCTGAGCTGTGTGCTGGTGTAATGGTAGATGCCACCGTGCCTTATAAAACGCATCGCTGGATCCCAAAAGGAATGACGGTACACTATTTAGCAAAGGTTGATACCGATGTAACTGCTATTGCAGAAATCGACTTGCCTCGCCAATGGGTAGATAAAGAAGATTTAGTGGTGCCAGTTAAGCTTTACAATACCCGCAATGAACTGGTGTTCACTGCAGATATTACGATGTACATAACCGAGAAAAAGTAATGAGCGCTTAATTAGATTTGGCTTTATCAGCGGCTTGCTTATTAACAAACGACAAGTCGCTATCAGCATCATCAAGCAAAGTTTTTACTTCTTTAGCCGGCTTTAAATCTTCGCTAATAAATTCCGGTTCTTCTTTTTCAAAGCGCTGTTTTAAGCTGCCTTCAATAATGGCTCCAGCATCAATACTTAGTGTATCGTGAAAAACATCGCCATGAACGTGAGCGCTGCTTTGAATATTCACTTCACTTGCGTTTAGTGAGCCAATAATTTTACCTTTTACAATGACACTTTTAGCTTCAACCACACCTTCAACAATGCCGGTAGAGCCAATTACTAAGTGCTCTGCCTTTATATCGCCATCAATTCGGCCATCTAGCTGCACTTCGCCCTGGCTTGTAAGTGTGCCAGTTAAGCGCACATCTTCAGAAATAATAGAAGGGGTATGATTTACTCTTTTTAATGTAGTTTGACTACTTGGTTGCTTTTTTTTACCGAACACGAGAAAGCGCCTTTGTTATTTTTAGAGGATTGACATGTTTGCCATCGAGTAACACTTCATAGTGTAAGTGGGTGCTGGTACTTCTGCCAGTACTGCCCATTAATCCAATTACCTCATTTTTAGCAATTGTTTGGCCTTTTTTCACTTTAATTTTATTTAAGTGGCCAAAACGGGTGACCAAGCCATTTTTGTGCTCTAGCTCGATAAAGTTACCATAGCCGCCATTTTTACCAGCGCGCAATACACGTGCATCAGCAGGGGCAAAAATTTCGGTTTTATGCCAGCCGGCTAAATCAACACCTTTGTGAAAAGCGCGGCGGTTGTTCATCGGATCTTTACGTAACCCAAAGTTGCTCGAAATATAGTATTTAGCTGCAGGCAAGGGCAGTGAGTTAGGCAGCTCTGTTAAAAAGTTTTCAAGGTTGTTAAGTAATAATAGCTTATCAACAATGGCTAAAAACTGCCCTGGTATTTTAGTTTCATCAAATACATCTAACGGGCCACCTTGCGCAGTGGTTTGTGCGCCCAGTGCTAAATGTTGTTCAAGGGCTGATTCTAAGCCTGCGCCTTTTAACATCGCTAAAATTGCATCATGGCGTTTATTAATTTGCGCATCAATAAGCGCAAAATTGTGCTCGTAGTATTTATTTAAGCGCTCGTAACGTGCGGCAAAAGTGATTGGCGTTAGAAGGCTGGCATGTTTGTCTCTCGGCTCTTCATCTACAAGTGGTTCATGAAACTCGCCTTTGTCTTGATTAACAGGCGATTCAAGTTGTTCTTCTAGTTTTATTGTCTCTTTACTAATAGATGCGGGGAGGGATTCAATCATACCTTGCAAAAGTGCCTGCTTTTGCTCTAGTACTGCAAGTTGTTCTAATTGCTTAGCGTGCAGTGCTTTTTGTTCTTTCACCTGCTTTTGCCACGCTTGTTGTTTGTCAATTTGGCTTTGTTCTATGTCGGTAATTTTATTTGTTTGGCTATAAACACGAAAACTAGAAATACCGACCCAAGTAATAGTGCCTAAAATAAGCAGTACTGTAAAAAGCTGAAACCAAGGCGCCAAAACAACATGCTTAACTTCGCCATTTTGACGAATAAGCAACTGACGGGCTGGGAAAAATTTTTGGTAAAAAGACTTAATAAATACTGACATGGCACATAAACACTCGCTATTAACCGGATTAATGTATCAATTTCAGTCTAAAAAGCCAGAAAAAATTTGTAACTGTTCAAAAATTAATAAAAAAGGGCTGCTATTTAGTAGCAGCCCTTTATTTAAAATAGTCACAAATTAGCTAGCTTGTTGCTCGTCGTTATCTTTTATTGATGCTATGTTGTCGGCTTTTTTAGCTTTAGCTGTACTTTTTGTAGTGGGCTCTTTTGCGCCTTTTAACACAGCCATAAAGTCATCTTTACTCTTTGCAATTTCAAGCGCAAGCGATTCAACCTGTTGCTCGCTCAATGGTACATCTACTTTTTCCAGCATCACCTCAAGCGATTCTGCTATATCGAGCATTTTGTCATAGGCATCCGCTTCTTTTTTAGTAGTAAACGTCATTCGCTCAACTCCGTTTCGTTCTACAACATATTTAACAACAACAGCCATGATCTCTCCTGCTTGATTGCGTGGTAATGTGGTTACTGACCCGCAGGTCACTGTTTTTATATACAGTAAATGTTTGTGTGTAAAATTGCAAGTATTCGGTGCATTTTTAGCTTGTCATCAATTTGACAAAAAAGCGTAACTTTACTTTAGTTAAGCAATCACTTGTTGTACCAGCTGCATTTTAGGTTTTCGGATTTAGGTGATTATGCACTGGAAATAATGTAAGTGATGCGCGTTGCTCCTTATTTAACATTATTTCCTCAAATAAAAATTAAGCACATGTTTAAAGCCAAATTAGCCGTTTAACTATAACGCTTTGGTATAAACAAAAATAAGGAATGACAAATGAAAAATCTATTAACGCTACTTATTATTAGCTTTTTAAGCTTTAGCGCGTTTACCCACGCTAACCCTGTTGAAGATAAGCCTATGGTTGAAATGCCGCAAGCGCCGGTTATTAATATTAATAGTGCCGATTCAGAAATGCTGGCCAAGTTGCCTGGTATTGGTAAGAAAAAAGCGCAGGCTATTGTTGATTACAGGGTTGAAAATGGCGAATTTGCCCAACTGAGCGATTTAGCTAACGTAAAAGGAATAGGTAAAAAGCTTGTAGCTAAACTAGAAGGAAAAGTGTCTTTATAATAGGCAGGGCGCTAAGCGCCCTGTGAATACTGCTCAAGTGCTTTGGCTAAATATTTTTTAGCGAAGTTTATTTCAATCGGGGTTGTTAAAAGCGGGTAACATAGGCCACCTAAAATTAAAAAGGGAATGAGTTCCCACCCTTTAAAAACAGTAAATAATAAAAACAATGGGCTGAGCAATATCAGCTTTACTATTCTTAATAACACTCTATCGGTGGCAGGTAGCATGCTTAGCGCAATAGCAACAACGGCTTGTCGCTGCCTCACTTTAAGGTGCTTTAGTTCAGGCAGCTGACTGGTAAAAAACGTAAACATATTAAATAGTCTTTTTAGTAAGTAAGCGAGTGGTAACAATTACAAAAAGCGTGATAGTAAATAACGCAAATAGTATTTCCATCCATGCTGGCATACTTAATCCCGCAAATTGCCAATCGATATTACCGCAATCCCCTGTGGCTTGAAAAAAGGTTGGGATCCATTCATGCAATGGCATAAATGAAGGAAAGTTTGGCTCAAACTCACAGCTAAACGCAAAGGGATCGGTGGTTGTTTGCATTTCAATGTGCTCACGTGCAATAAAGTAACCCCACACACTTGATACACCCCACACTAAATAAGCGATAGCGCGTACTAATTTACTTTGTGGTTTAGTTGCGCCAATAATGCCTGCCCCTAATAAGCCTAATACCGCAGTTCGCTGGTAAATACACATAATGCATGGAGCAAGTCCCATCTGGTATTGAAAAAACAGTGCGGTGACTTCTAATAAAAATACAATGCCTGTAAATAGTAGCCATGGAGTACGTTGAGTAGGGAGTTGTGCTAGCCAGTTCATAAAAAATCCGCATTGAAATAAGACGTTGAATTATGTACTAGGATAAAGTAACGAGCAACAAAAAGGGTAAAAAAGCTACCGAAGTCGCTTTTTTTAAGATGAAATTAATAAGCGGTTTTGGCCAATCCTATTTAGGGAAAGGTTAAGATTAATTTGCTAAGTGAACATGTAATATAAGATTGGTTCGCTAAAAAGGCTTGTTTAAACGTTACAGTTAACATGCTCTGCTGTATGCGACTTTTGAATGTGCTTGTTGCCGCACACGGGAATTATTGTAGTAATGTAATGGTTAAGCAAAAACAGCAATAGCATTAATGTACCTACTATGAGTAGGGTTAATTTATTTAGCTAATTAGGCCTAATTTAAGCATGTTGAATTTTATTATTTACTATTGCGAAATTTTCAGCGGCTGGTTGGCACTTATATCAAACGAGTTTACTTGTTAGTTATATTTCATCTGGTACAATCTGTCAGTTATTCGTATAAAACGATGAGTTGTGATTAATTCGAGTGGGAATTGAATGAGAATTTTTAAAGCTAAAAGCCCAGCAGGATTTGCTGAAGAGTATATAGTTGAATCTATCTGGAACGGCGATTTCCCTCCAGGTTCAATTCTACCTGCAGAGCGTGAGCTTTCTGAGTTAATTGGTGTAACCAGAACAACCTTACGTGAAGTACTGCAACGTTTAGCACGCGATGGCTGGCTAACTATTCAGCACGGCAAACCAACCAGAGTGAATAACTTTTGGGAAACATCGGGTTTAAACATACTCGAAACGCTGGCGCGCTTAGATGAAGACAAAATGCCAGAGCTGACCGATCAGTTATTATCTGCACGTACTAATATTAGTGCTATTTATACCCGTGCAGCGATAAAGCTTAACCCTGAGCGTGTTATTGAGATTTTATCAAAAAGCGATGAACTTGAAGACACTGCGCAAGCTTTTGCAGATTACGATTACAAAGTACACCACGAATTAGCTGTCGCTGGTAATAACCGCATTTACGTACTTATACTTAACGGTTTTAGAGGGTTTTACTTTAAAATTGGTTGTCATTATTTCTCAGACGCAGGCACTCGCCAGTTAGCACGTCAATTTTATAAAGACCTAACAGTATTGGCTGAAAACCGTGAGCATGATGGCGCGATTTCAATGATGCGTAAGTTTGGCCATCAAACCGGTGAAATCTGGCAAAATATTAAAGGCGATATGCCTGCCGATATCATGGATTAGCCCATTTTTAAAACCTGCAAATGCAGGTTTTTTTATAGGCGTAATAAAGTTTTAATATCTGTTCGGTATTTTCGATTGTGCACATCGCTAAATACGATTGTTCTTTTTTCCTTATTAAATTTAAAATGCCACGTAATTATGTGTTGGCGCTATTGTTTTTTAATTTTTAGCGCCCATATAAGTATCAGCATTGCGTATGCAATCGACAACAAACTCAAAATATTTGGAGAATAAAATGGGTGTATTAGTAGGCCGCCAGGCACCAGACTTTACCGCTGCAGCTGTACTAGGTAATGGTGAAATTGTAGATAGCTATAACCTTCATGAAACAATTAAAGGTAAAAAAGCAGTAATCTTCTTTTACCCACTAGATTTCACGTTTGTATGTCCTTCAGAACTTATCGCATTTGATAAGCGTTACGAAGAATTCCAAAAGCGTGGCGTAGAAGTAATTGGTGTTTCTATCGATTCACAATTCTCACACAACGCATGGCGTAACACTGCTGTAGCAGACGGCGGTATTGGTAAAGTTCAATACGCACTAGTTGCAGATGTTAAGCACGAAATTTGTAAAGCATACGACGTTGAGCACCCTGAAGCGGGCGTTGCATTTCGTGGCTCTTTCCTAATCGATGAAGAAGGTAACGTACGTCACCAAGTAGTGAACGACTTACCACTTGGTCGTAACATCGACGAAATGATCCGCATGGTTGACGCGCTAGCATTTCACAGCGAAAACGGCGAAGTATGTCCTGCTGGTTGGGAAGAAGGTAAAAAAGGTATGGACGCAAGCCCTGAAGGTGTTGCTAAGTTCCTATCTGAAAACGAAGGTGAGCTATAATTTAGCCCCTACGTTTTAATAAAAAAACCGCCATATGGCTAATGCCAGTCAGTTAAGCTGACTGGTATTTTTCTTTTTGGTGGGGTATTTACTTGGTTTGGGTTTGACCCTTCGAGGGTAAAATCTATCTTCCCGCCTCGTCGGAAGTGCGTAATAAGTTAGCTGAGTGATGAGATTTTCATACAGCACGGGGAGCTTTCCTGGGCTTGTAAGTCCTGTTGTAAGTAAGAATGCTACAACCGCGCTTGAGCACCCACTGAAGCTTAGCTGATTTGGCCAGATACCTTTACGTGTAGCCGCTTCGGTCATAGCCACTCTTATCAAGTTGTAAGCAAGCAGTAATCCCCACAATTCTTGCTCAACCATGTCTGGGCGTTTGCTTCTAAGCGTGTATTCACTGTTCAGTAGCGTTTGTTTCATTTCACGATACCCTAACTCAATTTCCCAGCGGTGACTGTATAAGTCTACAATTTCGTCACTGGGGTAACGCATGACATCGGTAAGCGATGTAAGAATTCGGCACTCTTTTCCTTTCACTTTTTTCGTAATTAGCCGCGCCTCAATCTCCTCCGGCAGCTCGGGGAACTTTTTTCTCGCTTGTGGTGTGGCTCTCAGCCTTA